>JAJFMC010000337.1 GCA_021772365.1 Chlamydiota bacterium | reverse complement strand
TCCTAATTTCCCATACTCAGGCCAGGAAACGTGAAGGTGTTTTGTTGTTTGTTTTATAGTAGTGGGTGCTTCAACGATAAGACTCATATTGATTTTCTCCTGTTTATTGTTTCAGTAATTTGTTATGAAGATTTCGCATATTGTAGAGGAAATGTGAGTTGAGGTAAATGGTAAATTATTATATTTCGAAGTGAACGATGGAGAATATCAAACGACTATTCTTGTTATTCGTGTTGGTAGGGTGAAAGTTATATGCTAGTTCAGTCCCTAATCGTCACTAACTGGCAGAAGTTATGAGATCCGAACTTATAGAGAAGATATTAAAAAATATTTTTAATGGTAGGTGCCCTGATTCGGTATCTGTTCCTGTTGACCTTCATTGTTTTTTTGCGTAAGTTATGATTCGTATATAGAACTTTAAGAAAGAGGGGGATCGAAGTGACTGTTGAAAGTTGTGGAATGCCTTTGAGAGATGAAACTCATTACTTTTGGCAAGAAGACGCTTTTCAGAAAATTTTATACATTTCGAATGGAATTAAACCAATATCAATTAATCATTTAAGTGACTTATCTCCTAATTCTTTATCGCTATTTGTACATTCAAATTTATCTACTGAGGAAAAAAAACGATTGCTTGTAGCAGCCTGCTCACAAAGAGAGTTTAGGCAGTTAATGAAAAAATTGTTTATTAACGACTTTAGAACCTTCGTGTTCATATTAGAAATTTTACACAAAGAGAATAAGGCTTCAGGGGTGATAAATTGGATAATACTTCGATTGGCGAGCGATTGGCCTGAACTATTGATAGAATATTTGAATGAACTGAGTTGTGACAATGAGAGGCGTGAAAAGTGGAACTTCATATTACCATTTTTTTCTTCTTCAATAAAGAGTCAGGTGTTTTTATATTTTGAGTGGCGATATGGTCCCGACATGTTCTACGAGTTTTTTGTTCTGATTGAAGACTCATTACACCAGAAGTTACTGCTAGAATCTATTGTGGGAGAACATGTCTCAGAAATTATCGATGGACTGATTGTTTATATGATAAGTTTAGAGAGTGGTTCATCAAAGCAGATGGTAATAAGCTGTATCAAACGACTGCTCTTAGAATATGGAAATTATGGGCAATCATTGGAGATAAGTGGGAAAATCAGCCCTGTGGGGTATTTATTTGCTAAGAATTATCTGGTGGACCATAGACGTTTGATTTGTGAGGTGGAGATGGGATTAGATATTAATTTTTGGTGCAAGCAATTGGATATTTTATGGAGCACTGACTTTACAACAGAACAAAAGTGTAATGTTATTAGTGAGCTGATGGATGTTCTCACCTTAGAACAGTGTGTAAGTCTCATGATCAAGGCTCATACAAAAAATCCACACCTTCTAAGTATACTTCTTATTTGTTGCTCTTACTCAAAGTTTCAAATACTGAAAAATGATTTTCATATCTACCTGTCAAAAATGATAAAAATTACCTCTAGCATCGATGTACAACTGTATGAATATATTAAAGAGAAGAAACGTGATCAAGTGTCCTGGTTACAAAAACTGCAACCAATTCATCACAGAAAGAACATGCCCCCATTTTTTTATGGTCTATATATGCTTTCTGTAGACACACGGAAGGTTATTTTGAACAATATCAAATTGTTGGATACGGCTCAGCTATGTGCCGCGTCTGCTGCGTGGCCCTCCTCTAATTTTCTTTCAGAATTTTTCTCCATCGAGAAAAAACTCTCCTTAAAACAGTATGAAGTCATTTTGAAACATTGCTCATTCGATAATCTAGAAAAATACTTGAATTCTATTGGACGTCAAGTAAAAAAAGAATATAAAAAAGTTTCAGAAGATTACGAAAATTATATGTATGAGATTGATGAGCTACTTTATAAATCATTAACAGACATTATAATATGGAAATATCTTACAACCCGATATTTTGAAGTGACAAGGAGAATAAGTTTTTTATTACAATGGAAAAAGATGCCTATCATGATTGAAAGATCTGTGGTGTTATACAATGAGGATTCTAGATTTTTTGAAAATTATGAATTTTTATCTATTCAGAAAATCTACAACAAATCTATAGACCTTCTTAATTCAGTTCCTCAAGCTATAATGTTTACGATATAGCTCTCATATAAGCACCGACCTTTTTCAACACACCCTTTTCATGAATCAAAGGCTAAAAACACCTCTGACGGTATCCACTAACACCCGAACCTGATCAGGATTGACTTGTGGAGTAATTCCATGTCCCAAGTTGAAGATGAAACCCGGCTCTCCCCGCATCTTAGATAGTATTCTCTGCACTTCTCTGCGTAACGTCTCCTCTGATGCCAATAGAATATCGGGATCGAGGTTGCCTTGCAGAGCTATATTTTTTGGAATTCGATTTCTCATTTCGCGGATATCTGCGTTCCAGTCGAGGCTTATTGCTGATGGTTTAGCCTCCACCATAAGTGGAGCAAAAACACTCGACCCTCTGCAGAACAGGATAGTAGGAATCTGCGTATCTCTCAACCCATTAAGAATTTTTTGCTGATATCTTAATGAGAACTCACAAAAGCAGTCATGGTTTAACACATAGGCCCATGAGTCAAAAAGTTGGATGGCATCAACACCAGCTTCGACTTGCATTTTTAGATAGTCAATCGTGTAATCGGCAAGGATGTCGAGTAGCTGATGAAAACTCTCGGGATCGTCGAACATCCACTTCTTGGTTTTACTCCATGATTTACTCGAGCGCCCTTCGATCATATAACTGGCCAATGTAAAGGGGGCACCTGCAAATCCTAGCAGAGGAACATCTAATTCTTGCTTGAGTATTTTGATCGCCGTACTAACGTATGAAAGTTTCTCTTTGACGGAGATATTTGGTAAGTTCAGGATGTCTTTTGAGGATGCTAGCGGACGTTCAATGATGGGACCGATCCCTTCATCAAATCGTAGGCCTAATTCAAGAGCTTCCGGAACAACGAGAATATCGGAAAAGAGAATGGCTGCATCCAAATCGAATTGCTCGATAGGCATAAGAGTCACTTTTACAGCAAGTTCAGGCGTGTGGCACATACTCAGAAAGTCGTGCTTCTCCCGCATAGCGCGATACTCGGGCATATACCTTCCGGCTTGCCGCATCAGCCAAACGGGAGGGCGACCGGAGTGATTGTTACATTTTAAGGCATCAAGAAGAAGTGTGTTTTGCGTCAGTGTTTTCATCAGGATATATTGAGTTGTTTTAGAGTGTTGTGGAGCAGGTTGCCCTGCTCCGGTTTTTTGGCCTCATTCACCTTTCCGGTAAAAAATTTCGGACAAGGCCCATTTCATCTCTTTAGAGAATACGCTCTACAATTGATGGTACGGTAAATCCAAACTCTTCAGCAAGGGCTGCAGCCGGTGCCGAAAGACCAAAGCTTTCCATACAGATAGTGATACCGTCCATACCGATATATTTATGCCAACCCTGATCGACACCTGCTTCTATACTGACACGTATTCCCAAGTCTCCTCCGAAGATACTATGTTTATAGTCGATATTCTGCTTCTCGAAAATCTCCCAACATGGCATAGAAATCACACGGACATTTTTTCCTAACTTTTCAAGTTCTTTAGCAACGTCTACAGCAAGAGAAACCTCTGATCCTGTGGCGACTAGCATATAGTCGAGTTTGTCACTTTTCTCTTTGTGGATGATATATGCACCACGGCCCACACCTTCAGAGTAGGGAACGTTGGTACCTTCCAGCTCCGGCAGGCTTTGTCGTGTCAGAGAAAATGCTGTCGGTCCATGATAACGTAAAGCCGCTAGCCATGCCATTTTGACTTCGTTGGAGTCTGCAGGACGCATAAAATGTAAGTTTGGAATCGCTCGCAGTGCTGCATAGTGTTCTACAGGCTGGTGAGTAGGGCCATCTTCACCAAGGAAAATAGAGTCGTGAGTGAATTGGTAAATAACATGTTCGTGCATTAAACTTGCTAGCCTAATTGCGTTACGCATGTAGTCGGAAAAAGTGAGGAATGTCCCGATATATGGTGTGAGCATTCCCGTCTGAGATATGCCTGAGGCCATCGTTGCCATTCCAAATTCACGGACACCGTATTTGATGTTTTTTCCTGTGAAAATCCCTGGTTTGATGATTCCAAAATCTTTCATCATCGTCATGTCTGATCCGGACAGGTCTGCAGATCCACCTATCAGTTGTGGAAGAGTTTTGCTTAATTCCTGAATGACGGCATTCGAAGCTTTACGTCCAGCGATTGGCGAAGATATATCGATGGCTTTAAGGCACTCTTCAAGGTCATTGGGAAGACGATGGTGCAGCATATCTTCGAATTCTTTGAAGTGGTCCGGATTTTCTTTCGCCCAGCCTTCTAGTTTTCTACTCCACTCCTCCTCGGCGAGTCTGTCTTTTTTAAGTCTGCTTTCAAAATAATCATACACTTGCTGAGGTACATAAAATGGCTCTAAAGGCAATCCGAGGGCTTCTTTTGTTGCGATAACTTCTTCTTCTCCTAGAGGAGAACCGTGAACCTTATGTGTACCGGCTTTGTTGGGTGAACCGCGTCCAATGATAGTGTGTGCCATGATCAAGCATGGGCGTTTTTGGTTCTCCCGTACTTCGCTAAATACTTGGTGTAGAGCGTCGAGGTCATGACCATCGACTTCGTAAACTTCCCATCCGTAGGCTTTGTAACGCTCTTTTGTATTTTCAGAACACGAATCATCAAGGGGGCCGTCTAAGGATATTTTGTTTGCATCATAGATAAGGACGAGGTTATCGAGTTTCAAATGGCCGGCAAGAGAAGAGACTTCTGAAGAAATACCTTCCATAATACAACCGTCACCCGCTAGGCAGTAAACCTTATTATCAAATAATGTCGTCCCTTCTGTGTTGAATTTTTCGCTGAGAATTTTGAGACCGAGAGCCTGACCGACAGCGTTACCTATTCCCTGCCCAAGGGGTCCTGTCGTTGTCTCGACACCTTCAGTGTCTAATGACTCTGGATGACCTGGAGTAATAGAGTGAAGTTGGCGGAAATTTTTGAGGTCCTCAAGAGTGACTTTGAACCCAGATAGGTGAAGACAGGAATAAAGCCACATTGAGCCATGACCTGCTGACAGGATAAAACGGTCGCGGTTTACCCAGTCGGGGTTCCGTGGGTTATGTTTGAGAACGTGTCCGTAAAGGTAAGCGCCAATTTCGGCACATCCTAGTGGAAGACCGGGGTGTCCTGAGTTTGCTTTTTGCACGGCATCCATAGATAAAATACGGATCGCGTTGGCTGTCTTGATCAGTATTTCTTTTGTGTCAGCATCAAGAGGTTTAAACTGATCTTTGACGCCTTCTTGCTCCATACTCATAGGGTTGGCTGTTGTATCCATTATTTCCTCCAACTATTGTTCTTATCTATCCTTCATTATGTCTCTTATATGAGAAAGATGAAAGCTCAAAATTAGATGTAAATAAATAACTTGAGGAGTATGATTTGCGATTCTATCACATTAGAAAAAGGACAGGGTATGGCTATCAGTGTTGTAGGAATTGTAGAAGCAACGTCGCAACAGACTGTTCCTCAGGGATATCGACTTGATGGGGTGATCGGAGCCTCCTATCAGGTTATTCATAAAGTTCACAGACTCTGGCGATGGTATCGCTTTACGGAGGTTTATACGAATCCCGATAATATTCTTAGCTTGGCAGCTGGGCATGGACTTAACTGGTTGGGTGGGGGAGATAGCACAGTTGTCAATATCGCTGCACAAATTCTTCTTATCGCTACACGTATTACTGATTGCATCGAGGAACAGGTCAACGTCATTAAGGAAACACGATTGTTATGGGATGATGTGACGGATCCTTATCCCTTATGCCCAAAGGTTAAATGGAAGCATACCGTGGGTAAGAGTGGTTGGTTGTCCCCATCGACGGAAATATGGTTAAAAGAGGCGTTCGTTCGGCTTGTAGAACGTATAAAAAGAATAGCTAAGAGGATATTTGTCATTGCAAAAAGACTGTTCCTGTTAAGCATGAAAACCTTGGATGCAGCTGAAGCCTTTTCGTATGCTAACAATCGCAATGAAAGGGTTAACCAGTTGTTTGTTAATAGCAGAAAGTGTTTGAAAGTATTGGTTGAGAACAAAGGCCTTCTCTTACATGGCATTAAGAATCACCGTGGGGTTATCAAACAGATTTTGGGTAATACAGACTCGATATTCAGTGTAGATCAGTTCATTGATGTGATTAATAAATCATTAGGAGTCGCAGAGTCTGTTCATAATGGAATTGAGACTGTATCAGAGGCTGTGGGTGTTTTTGGTAAAGACCTCGTAAAGCGTGCTGCATTTGGTTTGTTTCAGGCGGCAGGTCTCTTGGATCTATTGCCTAACAGTTGGGTGCCACCAAGACATCCGATCTGGATGGAAGAAAATAAAAATCAGAAAAATCAACCTCGTTTTTTGCCTATTGATGACGTTTCTTTTGTACGAACATACCAGAAACTTGTTGATAATGTGGTCGATAGGGAGATATATAAACTGTATAAGCCAAAAAGTGGTCTGAATGATTTAGGGTACCGATTTCAATGTAAGGGCGTGGAAGTAAAAATTAGAAAAAGGTATGCTGAGCTTTGTAGGATGCCGATAACGGAGTATAAGGTAGTGATATGATCAAAAAAGTTTGTTTCTTAGTGAATTACAATCAATATGAGTCGAAACGTCACTTCACGAATAAACTCGTAGAAGCGTTGAAACGTGCAAACGTTGAAAGTAAAGTGGTCGATGTCGATGAATCAAAAGTCGACGAAAGCCTCATCGACGAAATTATCGAGTATGCTCCTGATTGTACGGCTTCTTTTAATAGTTTCACTCCATTTCCCGACAACACATATTTGTGGGATTATACGGAAATTCCACACTTGTCGATATTATTGGATCCTTCTCTATACTCTGTCTACCTGATTGAAAGCCCTTATTCTATGATCTCTTGTGTGGATCAATCTGACTGTTATGGTTTAAGCACCCAGGGGTTTGATAGAATTCTCTTTATGCCTCATGCTATTGAACGTGACTTGCTTGATGAACCACCACAAGAAAAACAGTATGACGTTGTTTTTATTGGTAGTTGCTATGATTTTGAGACGATGCAGTCAATTTGGAAACATAAACTTTCTGATGTTGAACGTGAAGTTCTTGAAGAGGCTACCGATCTCTTTTTCTCCAATACGGAAATACCTCTGCATGAGGCTCTTGTTAGTGTGTGGGGAACTAAAGATGTTGAAAATGAGGACATTAACTTTTTAAATCTTTTTTCGTACCTCGATCAATATTCTAGGGGAATAGATCGTGTGGAACTCATCAGACACATTAATGATGGAGAGGTACATATTTTCGGTGAGCTTTTTGAAGATGATCAGTCAGCTACAAAGGGCTGGAAAGAGATGTTACGAGACAAAAGCAACATTGTCTTCCATGAACCTGTCAGTTATGAAGAAAGTTTAAAAATTCTACAAAAGAGTAAAATTTGCCTAAACAGCAGTCCATTTTTCAAATATGGCGCTCACGAAAGAATCTTTGCAGGGTTCGCTTGTGGGGCACTGGTCGTGACGAATGAAAACCCTTTTCTAAAACAAATGTTCAAAGATGGCGAAAGCATCGTGTATTTCCGTTCGAAAGAGTGGGATAAAGTGAATGAAAAAATCAACTACTACCTTGAAAATGAAGATGCAAGAAAAGCTGTCGTCGAATCTGGCCGTGCGGTTGTAAGGGTTAACCACACTTGGGATCACCGGGCAATAGAGATACGTGATGTCCTACCCGAATTGATCGAAAAATGTCGTATTAGTGTGAAAAACTTATAATCCAAAAAGGGCTTGAAGCAGGGTTAAGTATAGGAAAAACAAGTCCGTTTTCATTTTGGTATATACAGCTCTCACATCAATCTGAGAATTTTTCCTGCGCCGGCATCCCGATCTTGCTCAGCATGAAAATCACCCATAGATGGCTATTGGCAATTTCCCTGCCGAGCAATCTAGGGCGCCGACTTTGGCAAATTTCTCACATTCAAGTGCGAGCAGTATATATGATTAGCCTGCAAGGTTGCCAAGAATCCCTTTAGTGACAAATGCGAAAAATTTAATGTACTCTTTCCACTTAGGTCCAGCATTAATTTTTTTAGAGTTTTCTTTGTCTGTTTTTAAAGCGTCATCGATACACTTTGCTATGGTTTCACTTTTGATGACACAGCCGACCTCGTAATCACAAAGAGAACTTTTTTGACCAAAATTGTAAGAACCCACAAAAGCTAGCTGTTCATCAACAGTCATCACTTTTTTATGATAGTGTTGTTTCTTCACCTGACTCTCGTAAACAGTGTCTAACAGTCTATAGTTAGGCCTTGAAGGCCAAACATGAACGTAGTGAATAAGGGATGAATTGGGGCCTTTCCCATTAAAATGTCCAACGAGGTTTACTTCAGGGGTAACTCTTTTCACCTTTTTCAAAGACCTTACGATAGCCTTACCAGGGTTAAACATCAGATTACCAATATTAACATTTTTCTTAGCATTTTCTATCATTTTAGAAAGCTCTCTTTCGATTGGATTTACACCTCGATGTTCAGGGCCTCCAACGATAAATTTTAATTCTTGATTTTTCGAAACTTCACTATCTGTGTCAAATTGAAGACAAGAGGCTAACTCAGGGTCTACTTTAAACTTCATTCCTTCATTTTCTTTTAATTTTCTCCCCATCCTCCTATTCCAAATTTGGTACAAGTTAAAGAACTGGCCTCTCATCGTCTGAGCTATATTTGATTTGTCTTCAGGGAGTGATTTTCCAAATAGATCGGTATCTCTGAAGGAGCGGTCGATAAAGTTTTCAGCAAATGTTTTTTTAGAGCTCTCCGTTTCTACAGGAGGAGTTTCTCTCGTCATATTTTGTTGTATACCAGATCCTCCAAGGCCAAAATACCTTCCGTCTACGATTAAGAGTTTTACATGATTCTCTTCTGTTCGGATGAAAGGAGTCCATTTAGTTTGTCGGTTTGTTACGAGATAGTTAAATCGTCCAGGCCACTTTTTTGAATACTCTTCAAGTAGTCTATAGTCGTCTTTTACGAGTAGGTCATTGCTTAAAATTAAGTGAGCCTTAAGCTTCTCGTGTTTTTCCATTCTCTCATCAATAATTCCAAGAAACTCTTGCAGTTTTTCACCACCGGCAAAGTTAAAAGAACACTCAATACTTTGTTTAGCTGACCGAACGAGTTCTTTCTTTTGCTCGAAACTTTTGTCAACACTATTGATTACTTTAAGGTCAGCTTTACAATATTTTCCAAGTACAGGAACATTACTTTCGTTGGCTGTAATAATATCCTGATCAAGTTTATAGCGACTTGGGTGATTAATGACTTTGTGGTAGACCTTTCGTGCAATTAATGCTGTTGTAATCAGAATGGCAAATGTACCGACAGCAATTCCAATTGGTACTAATGGTGTAATACAAACCGTAAGTCCTACAACGGCTCCTACAGATATTGCTATAAATGCGATACCCAGAACCCCCAAAGCAGACAAGGCTATATCAAGAACTTTATTTATTTTTAAACAGGATTTTCTATTACTCTCTTCTATAGAACCAAAACCAGGGTGTTTTGTTTGAGAAGGTGTCAATGGATTGCATGTACTCACTATTCCTGTCGACATGTTATTGAACATTATATTGTCCTTGTAATTAATTTAATGTGTTATTATAGCGTATAATGTTTTATATGTAAAATTAATTATGTATTGCTAATATGTAAAGATTATTTGTGTTAGGGGGTAATGAGGTCTAGGGCCTTTCTTTTAGGAAAGACGGTGTACTCTCGTTGTTTTTCCTATTCTTTTAATGATGAGTCTGCTATAATAACTACCTTTCGGCACACTTTCGGTCTGTGCCTAACCTTTTCGCGGTAGAACCCATCCCGGTATTCCTCGACACAAATAATATTCAGCCTGGACCGATCATTTGCTTGAGCTTAATGCGGGTCTGTTTTGGAGAATTTTATATGTCATTTGATTCACTCGGCCTTTTGGCCGAACTAGTTCGTGCTGTGAAAGCACAAAATTATAACGAACCCACCCCGATCCAGAGCCAGGCAATCCCTGTTATTCTTGAAGGGCGTGACATCATGGGTTGTGCACAAACCGGTACCGGAAAAACCGCCGGTTTCACCCTACCTTTACTCCACCTTCTGAGTAAGAAGGCTACGAGCAAGGGGAGTCGTCCCGTACGAGCCCTAATCCTTACGCCAACACGTGAACTTGCTGCCCAAGTAGGTGAAAGTGTTGATGTTTATGGCAAGCATTTGCCCTTGAAATCAGCTGTGATCTTCGGTGGAGTTAAAATTAATCCACAGATTACAAAACTGCGCCACGGCGTGGATATCTTAGTGGCCACCCCTGGCCGATTGTTGGATCACGTCAACCAGAAGACCGTAGATCTCTCTAGTGTCGAGATCCTGGTACTGGATGAAGCCGACCGTATGCTGGATATGGGTTTTATTAACGATATCCGCAAGACCATCGCTCTGTTACCTAAAGAGCGGCAAAGTCTGCTGTTTTCGGCGACTTTCTCCCAAGAAATCAGAAAATTGGCTGGTAGCTTACTAAAATCACCGGTACTGATCGAAGTGGCTCGCCGCAACGACACACCGGAACTTGTGAAACAGCAGATACACCCTGTTGACCGTGAGCGCAAGCGTGAGTTATTGTCTCACATAATTAGTTCTCAGAACTGGCAGCAAGTGTTGGTCTTTACACGAACAAAACACGGTGCAAATCGCCTGGTCAAACAACTGGAACAGGATGGTATAAGTGCTGCTGCGATTCACGGCAACAAAAGCCAGGGAGCACGTACGCAAGCGCTATCGAGTTTCAAAAATAACAGTATACGTGTACTTGTCGCAACTGATGTTGCGGCGCGCGGACTGGATATTGATCAGTTGGCGCATGTTGTAAACTTCGAGCTACCGAATGTGCCTGAAGATTATGTACACCGGATCGGTCGTACCGGTCGTGCTGGTAATGAAGGCGAGGCAATGTCGCTGGTTTGTATCGACGAGCACAAACTGTTGCAAGATATCGAACGGTTGCTAAAGCGCGAATTGCCTAAGGAGGTGGTACCTGGTTATGAACCTGACCCGTCGATCAAGGCCGAGCCAATTTTGAAAAGACGGAGCGGATTTGCAGGTAAGAAACCTTCATTTGGGAATGCTGGAAAACGTCGTACTAATGGCAGTTCATCTGCGCCTGGTGGCAAGTCGAAAACATTCGGTAAGTCACGTCGAAAAAATCCAGGGAAGGTAGGAGCCTCACAAGGTTTCCGTAGCCGGGGAAAGTAAATCTATACCCAAACAAGTCTACCAAACTTTGAGGGAAGAGCGTTATAAAAAATATTCGGATTAAAACCTAAAGACTTAGAGGGAATTGCAAAAATAGTTGAAGCCGATTTTTAAAGGTTTTTTTGTCTCGCAAGGGGCGGAATTCGCAACTATCCATGCGTTGTTTGCAAGAACGAGCCCGAAGAGAAGCAGAAAAAGGCAGCAAAGATAGAAGCATCGACGGAAAAACATCCTATCACACCGGGAGAAATATTGCCTTCCCGTGAATTGCTCGCTGAAATGCTTCTAGATCTTGGTCGCTATGAGGAATCCCTAACAGAATACGAGGCTTCATTGAAGCGTAGTGCTAACCGTTTCCCAAAGGATCTTCGTAGCGGCTTCATAGTTTTTGTTGGACATCTCTTGGGGTGTCTCTCCGTTTAAGTTTTTGATACCGGTCTTAGCACCATTCTCTAGTAAGAATTGGATCGTTTCTGTATCCCGGCGTAAATGTGCGAGATGCAGGGGAGTATTTCCCAACCCGTTTTGTAGATTCAGGTCAGCATCAAGCTCGACCATTTTCTTAACGAGATCAAGATTTGAAAATTTTAGCATCTGACCGTCTTTACTTCTTACCGTGTATCCTTTAGCTACTGCTAAATGGATTGCCGCGTTCTTCATAGGCCAATTATCTTGAATATTCAGATCTTGACCATGTGCTGCGCCTTGGTTGATAAGTTCCATTGCTACATGATTATGCGCGTTTGCAATTGCCCATAGTAGATAAAAAACCATGGTTATATTAAAAAATAAAGTGAAGTTTAATGGGGATGTGTTAAGGTTGTGTTAAGAATTATGGTTCAGTTATTTGGGCTTGTAGGAATTGTTTTTATTATATGATTGACATTCTGGACACTTGGTCACTTCTTTAGTATGATCCTCTACATACGCACACTGGCAGTACTCACAGACCAAAAGGTGTTGTTCTGTAATAACGATTTTTTTATGGCGCTTTATAACATGTGTGTAAAGCCATAGTCCCATAATTACGGTCAAAAAAATGGCGAGGTAGATCATGATGGCGGTATTGGGTGCTACTTCAATCATGTTCCCTCAGTCTATTTGTTGTGAGAATTTCAACGTGTCCCTTAGTGATGATCGCTCCATTATTTTTCTCAAAATTAAGTGTTAAAAGAAGATCTTCTATTTCCTCCGAGGCTTCTTGGTGCTTTTCATACCAGATCACTTTCCCGGTTTTATTATCGACGATGACAGCAAATGTATAGCGGGCTTGTTCGATTTGGTCAATGGATAGTTCGATGATTTTATTTAGCATAGTGTGTTTTGGTTCTTCATAGGAGATGTTTTT
>JAJFMC010000336.1 GCA_021772365.1 Chlamydiota bacterium | reverse complement strand
ACGTTATCAATGTCTCGAGGGTTAAATAAAATCAAACAAGTTCAATAGTTGGGTACATCTGTTATTCCTCAACAAAAACAGCAGCTTTATGAGGGTTCATCAGGACGTTTTTCTTCTTGAAAAACACCTTGGAACTCTCTGCACCTGTGATGAGGGAGGTATGATATTTTTGCGCAAGGGCTATTGCTAATTTTTCTGAGCTTTTGTCCCCATGTAGATTTTGGAGAACAACACCTGCGGCCTCTTTAAATAGGGTCTCGTAGCTCTCATCACAAACAGAAATGATGCAGACTTTACCTTGTAAATTTTCCGTAGATTCTGGTTGTGTAACATACAAAGCTTCACTATTCACTTCCTGACCATACCCACGTGTTCCACGGAAAGCGACATTTCCAATCGACTGAATGATCATCATGCTTGAATCCCCTTCTTTTCCTTCATCAATTTTTGAAGTACTGACAACCAAATCACCTTTTTGAACAATCCCCTTCTCTAATGCCAGCTGTGCTAATTCATTAAAATGTTCTGGAATCAACAATTCTGAATTATCGACTAATAGTGGAACAACTCCCCAATAGAGAGCTAGTGAGTTAAACGTTTGTTCATTGTTTGTAAAAGCAATAATCGGAATAGAGGGGCGCAATCTCGATAAAAACCGAATGAGTTCTCCATTTTGTGTCAAAGCGAAAATCGCTTTCGCCCGTGAATTATAGGCACTTCTGACAGCTGCAGCTGAGATTGAAGCGGCGACATTGTTTAAAGGAAGCGTTAGGCTTTTCAACATGAACTGGTCATAATTGAAGTGTTTTTCAGCTTCAGAAATAATGGATACAAACGTCTTTACAGCTTCTACAGGGTGTTTCCCGGCAGCTGTTTCTCCTGACAGCATCACGGCAGAAGTACTTTCATCGATTGAATTCGCAACATCAGAGACTTCAGCTCTTGTTGGTCGTGGATTATTGATCATGGATTCAAGCATCTGCGTTGCAGTAATCGACGGTTTTGCACCTAGAAAACACTTGTAAATGATCTGCTTTTGAAGTTGTGGAACTTGACTGATCGGAAGCTCTACACCTAAATCACCCCTTGCGACCATGATACCATCAGAAGCTTTGACGATACTATCGAGATTTTTTATTCCTACCCAGTTTTCAATTTTCGCGATGATCAATACATCTTTACGTCCCTCTTCTTCAAGAATATCTCTCACTTCATTTATATGTGCGGCAGAACGTGTGAAGGATAGAGCGATCATGTCAATACCCTGTTGGCAACCAAATCGGATATCTTTGACATCTTGTTCCGTAACATTCGGAAGGCTAAGAGCTACATTAGGAATATTGATTCCTTTCTTAGAGGATAATTTAGCGGTATTATGGACATTTATCAGAGCTCCTTTATTTTGATCGATCCGTTGAACCGTCGCAGAGATTGCACCGTCATCAAATAGCACTGTCGTATCCGGACTTAAGTCACTAATAATCGAAAAAGGGTTGATAGGAATTTCATTATCGCTATTTGCCTCACCCTCTTTCACAAGCCAATACTCGCCACCTTCCTGAAGCATAATACCCTCATCAGAAAGTTTACCGACACGTACTTCAGGTCCTTTTGTGTCGAGAAGAATTCCTATAGGAAGGTCTTTTTCTGTACGAATTTCTTTGATACGTTTGATGATATCAACGTACCCCTCATGGGAACCATGGCTGAAATTGAGGCGAGTAATATTCATTCCTGCATCGACCATCTCAGATAATTTTTCCTTGCTGTCACTTGCGGGTCCTATCGTACAAACAATCTTTGTGCGGATTTCAGGTTCTTCAGCCTCAGTCAACTGAGAGGATATAATAAACAAATAAACAAATAAAAACAGACATCTAAACATAAACAAACCCTTTCTCTTATATATTTATTCCGATTATACATCCGCCAATTTATAAATAAAGGTCTAATTATGGTCTACAACTCTAATTCTCTCTTTTATCTAAGGCCCCGATTGACACCCCAAACCGCACCTAAATCTTCTTTGAGTGTGCTAGATACGACTGTAGCGTCGCAGGTAAAGGATCCAGCCCTTACCTTCAAATCGGGGCTACGCATCTGGGCTTAAAAAAGACCGTATACGATACATTTGGGGTGGTAATCGGCATCTAAGGCTTTTCAGAAGTTTAGCTGCTAGGTATATATTGCAAAGGAATCCATTGGTCTTAAGGTTTGTTTCATAATGTCTTGCAAAGTAGCTTTTAAGTGCTTTCGTATTTCTCTCTTCGATCATGGAATGGAGATCACCATCTAAAGGCCACCTCATTGTAACCCTACGGTAAGAGTCAGGAGACAAAATCGGCTCTATTTCTTGACCATTTATGCTTTTTACTAACATCTCACCGAAGTTTAATCCTGCTGCTAAACCAAGCTCTGTCGACCCCCAAAATTTTGGATTTACTTCCATCAGCCAAAGTTGTTCTGTATCAGAATTATACTTAAACTCGACCATAGCCGCTCCGTTCCAGTTAAGGTGATCGAGGATTCGTTTACCATACTGATAAGCCTCAAAGTGAAAAATCGATTTGGCAGCAGTCGAAGCCCCTCCCGATGTTGGGTACTCTCTTATTCTCTCATGCATATAAAATCTCTTGAGCACTCCCCTTTGATAAAAACCAAAAAAACCAAGACCCACACCACTGACATACTCTTGGATGATGGGTAAACTCCTTTTCTGCGATTGATCCGTTTGTATCTGATGATAAGCGGCAATTAAACTTTCCCTATCCTTTGGATAGTTAACCAAATATTTACCCGCTTCTACTGAGCCCTTTACAACGCAAGGAAAGGGTATATTATCGTCTTCCATCGTAAATGAACGTGGTGTAGGAATGCCCAACGATTCAGCTAATTGAAGTGTTTTCGACTTATCCATTGCCGTACAAAAATCAGTATGATCAGGTAATACAGCTTTGATGTGGGGGATCTGAATACAGACCTGGACTGCATGACTACTTACGGGAATGATTAAATCATGAGGTATAGAGCTCACAGCTTCATGAATTCCCATTTGAAGAATATTCGAAAAATGTTTCTTGTATGGCATCCACAGACGAGGTTTTTCTTCGGATAGACCAATGATTTCTATGTCGGGACAACTCGATTTTAAGTATCTCGCTAACGCGCGACTATGCTTAAATAAAGCATCGGTGATGATTAGTTTCATGATTTTCCTAACGTTTCACTCCTATTTTTCCACCAATTTTGCATTCCAGACAGTGTTGTGAACCAAGCTTTATGTTCTAAACAGTATTCAATAATGTTTCTGTAATAAGTAGGCACTCCATCAAGCAGCATCATGTCGGGATGTATGAGTATCGTCATACATCCTCCAACAGACCTTACTGTATCAATCAACTGTTTCGTCACAAAAAATGCTTGTACAGGATCAAATTCAAGGGCGTTGCTTCCAAAAAGTGCTCCGTCCTGAATGATTAGTGGAACCTCTAGCAAAGGAAGCGTGGAATCCTTATCCCTATCAAAAATGTAAAAAGGGTAACATGTTCCTGACCTAAACCCAATGTTCCTATTGAACCCCAGAGTCCCATCAACATGAATTCCGGCATCAACCTGTAACTGAGGCGTTACTTTCGGCTCCCAGTGCAGAAAATGCTGCCTCGTAGAAGTAATGGGTATTTCCAATGCATTTTCTAGGTGTATTTTCTGCTCTGTTAAGAGATGAGGAATCGTTGCTGTGTGATAACTCCCATGAAGGCCAATTTCGCTACCACCACTGTGAATTATCTTGAACACCTCTGCTAAGGAACAAGTTGTTCCATCATATACTACCCAGTCATTTAGTGAATAGATGCAGTCGTGCTGGCTGATTCGATGGAGAGGCAAGGCAAAAAGAAAATATGTAGAAGCAACACCATATTCTTTTTCAATAGAGTGAAGTGCAGCAACCGTTTTTTCTATAGAAGGTTTGGTAGTATACTTATTCTTAAACAAGCCAAGAGTACGTCTTATTTTTGTAGAAATGTTTTTTTGATCTTCACTACACCAGTATTGTTTGAGTTTACGCATCGCTTGTTTAGGACTAACTGTATCGCTGAGGATATCGACATCATGGGTCAAACAAACCGAAAACGGTGCATCCTCAGACCATGTGGAAAGAAGTTCAATACCTAGATTGACAAGATTTTTTTTAACTTCTTTAACCCAAATGTCGAGTTCCGGTTGCCACAGTTTTCCCTGTTTGTAGTTACTTGAATAGGAATGTTCCCAGTTTCCCCACTGATCCCTTTTTGAATTACTCCATTCTTCTGTTCTCAAGAAAAGATCAACAAGGTCTTGCGGTGGCAGGGGTAAATATTTTTCTTTAGATTTTGACAATCCCACCATACTCCGGAGAGTGCTCTTCAAATATTGTTCCGTATTAGATAATAGACTCATTCACATATTCTTTTGATTGGTTTACATTTGCGCATTATTTATAATGCAGCAAATCATTGACTGTCAATAGAGAGATTTTTATGAGAAAAGGGTTATTTCACATCCATACCAACTATTCGTTCGACTGTTTAACAAAACCTTCTGATATCGTTGACAAGGCCTTAGCCGAAGAAGTCGACTACCTTGTGATTTCAGACCACGACACCGTAACAGGTTCTCTTGCAGCAAGAGAGTATGCCTTTTCAATATCTGCTCCTATTGAAATCCCCATCGCCGCTGAATTTTGTACGGATATTGGTGATATCATTACCGTTGGAATAGCAAGAGACACACCAAAAGTCTCGTGCCATCGAGAGCTTTGCAAAATGGTAAAGGAAATGGGGGGCTTCACCATACTCCCACACCCTTATGACGGCCATGATATCGATGCGATAGATTTCGATCTCATCGACTGTATAGAAGTCTTCAACGGGCGCTCTTCTCCGGTGAATAATCAAAAGGCAATGTATTTAGCTGAATATCACCATAAACCTTGCATCTGGGGATGCGATGCTCATTTCTTACGAGACATCACTCTTTGTCCCTTTCTTTTTGATGGAGTAAATCCTTATGAATCGAAATGTTCACCGATAACGACAGCTTATGCTCATCCCGTCCATAATAAATTTTCTCAAGTGATCAAGGGTATAAAGAAAAAAGACCTAATACTCACTCTCCGTTCCATCAAACGTCTATTGGTAAGGTAACAGATGCTCGTTCTATTGACACACGGTTATCCCTATGGCGAAGGAGAGATTTTTTTAGAACAAGAGCTGCCTTACTTACTTGAACAATTTCCCTCTATATCGATCATCCCACTCTTTTCAGAAGGCATCCCCAGAAGCACTCCTAAAGGTATAAAGGTGATTAACATACCTAGAGAGGGTATGTTTAAAAAAATAACTAGATCGATCGTCGAGCCCAACACGTATAGAGAAATTCACAAGCGTCCCAGCACTATCCTCTCAATTAACAAGATGAAGTACCTTCTTGGCTATACTTCCTACTGTAACAAACTCTTTAACTTCCTTCATGCACAACTTCAAAAAGATCCGAAATATAAAAATGCCCTATTCTACACCTACTGGTTTCACGTACAGGCTTCGGCCCTAGCGAGGTTAAAACTGAAGTGCTTTCCTGACTTAACAATTGTCTCGAGAGCTCATGGGTATGATATTTATGAAGAGGAGTATTGGCCTGGATATATACCGATGAGGCAATTAACAGCCTCAGCCATCAACCACATCTTCACGGTTTCTCAAGATGGTATGAATTATCTATCACAAAAGTTAGGTCTTGAAAATGAAAAAATATCGGTATCGAGAATCGGCACTAAACAACCATCATTTCAAGTCGTTCCTTCAAAAAATCATCAACTAGCAATCGTCAGTTGCAGTCACATGGTTTCAGAAAAAAGAATCGAGCGAATCATAGATTCTATAGCCCATCTCGAAA
>JAJFMC010000335.1 GCA_021772365.1 Chlamydiota bacterium | reverse complement strand
ACTCAATAAAGTTCAAGCAGTGTTGGTCAATGCTTGAGGAAATTTAAGATTAGGACGTACCCATGCTTAAACGAATAGATCTTTTCATGCCCCCTAGAAGCCAATACGGCGTGTTGCACCACTTTACCTATAACTTGGCTGAAGCTCTTGAGCGGCACGAAATAAAAACACGAATACTCGAAGCTGATTACCATAACCCCGCTCCATTCATCGACGCTCTCATAAAAGACCCACCAGACTGCACGCTCTCATTAAATGGATTGCTACCTGATGAAAAAGGGAATTTCTTTTGTGATATGATAGGTATTCCCCATGTATCATTTATAGTGGACTCCCAAAACCTCTTTATCCCTCTTACATACAGTCCTTTGACAGTGATCGTGTGTTCGGACCAGTTTAGCTGCGAGTTTTTCCGAGGATTGAAATCTAAAAATATTCTTTTTATGCCTCATGGAGTAGATAAAAATATTCACATCGACAAAGAGGTTGACCGTTGTTACGATGTGACTGTTTTGTGCTCGTTAATAGATTATGAAAGCAATCGCTCAGAGTGGAAAGACAAATACGATCCTGCGATTTGTCGCGCGATGGACGAAGCTGTAGAAGTCACACTCTCAGATTCATCTACATCCTACATTCAAGCACTCGTTGAAGCCATCGATAAGCAGATGGAATTACACTATTCGCTAAATCCTGCGCAAATCGATTTCATCAGCGTTATGGATGACTTAGAGATGTTCTTGAAAGGAAAAAGCAGAATAGATGCAATCAAAGCCGTTAAGGATGCAAGGGTCGATATATTTGGAGCCGTCGCAGAAACTGCAGGTTGGGAAAAATACTTAAGTGGAACAGATACAAATTATGTGGTACATGAACCCGTTCCTTACAAGCAAGCTCTCGAAATCTTAGGGCAGAGTAAAATTTTACTTAATGCTTCTCCCTGGATTAAAAATGGTGCTCATGAACGCGTGTTCTACGGTCTAGCAAGTGAGACATTGGTTTTTACTAACGAGAATATCTACATGAAAGAACACTTCGAAAATGATAAGAACATCGTATTATATCAAACCTCCCATATGGAAGAAATAAATCGTAGGGTGAATGAATATCTATCTGACGATGCCAAGAGAGAAAAAGTTGCCAAAGCTGGTAGAGAGCTAGTCTTGAAAGAACATACTTGGGATTCTCGTGTAGAGGTTTTGCTCGAAGAACTCGAGCCTGTCATCGTAAAACTTAAGCAGGAGCTGGCTAAAAAGAACGAACAATCTAAGAGTGAATGATATAATGTCTAAAAAAATTGATTTCTTGATGCCCCCAATAAGTAATTATCTTGCACTCACGTATATGTTGAAAAAAATATACGAAGCGTTCATTCGTTTAGGATATGACTGCAGAATGGTTTCTCCTGAAGACTTCTTCACTATTCCGGTTAATGACCCTCCAGACATGACCTTTGGAATTAATGGCGCCCCTTTTAATAATCAGCGACAAATGCTTTGTGATGTCATTGAAAAACCACATTTTTCTTATTTGATAGATCCTCCATATCGTTTCCACGAAATTATTGGCAGCCCCTACATATATATTGGTTGTGACGATAGATATGGTTGTGAGTTCGTGAAGGACATGGGAGTTGAAAGGTCGTATTTTTTTCCTCATGGCGTCGATAAAAATCTTGCCCCAGATCAAAATGTAGACAAAGATATTGATATCTTAATGTCAGCAACGTTTATGGATTATGAAGTTTTGAGAGAGGAATGGTGGAAGCTACTTCCGGAAGTTATTTGTTTGGTCATGGATGACGCCATCGAGATCACTTTTTCGGACGATCACACCTCTTTTATGAAAGCATTTTCTGATGCTTATAAAGATCGTTTAGGTCTCAAAGAAAATCCTAAAAAAATTGGCCATGACCTTGCCCTTCCCCTCATGCTTCTCGAGAGGTATATTAAGGGGAAAGAACGGATCGAACTCGTCAAGTCGATTACCGATGCAAATGTTCTGCTCTTCAATGGACACGCCCAGGGTCAACCAGGTTGGGAAAAGGTTATAGGGGATAAGCATAAAAATATTATTCTCCATGAACCTGTCAGTTACTATGACGGTATCGAGTTCATGAAGCGATCGAAAATAGTCCTCAATAGCTTTTCGAAAAATAAAGAGGGAGCACATGATAGAGTGTTCAATAGCCTAGCATGTGGAGCTCTATCCATGACAAACGAAAATATATTCCTTAAAGAGTCGTTTGAAGATGAGAAAAGTATCCTTTTCTATCAGCCTAATAAGCTCGAAAACGTTAATGCAAAACTCAATAAATACCTTGCGGATGAAGAGCTAAGACAAAAGGTTGCTGAGGTTGGTAGAAAAGAGGTCATGGCACACCACACTTGGGACCACCGTATCGATGCCTTGTCAGATTTATGGGAAGCACTTCTGGAAGGATAGGAAAAACAATGGAGTTTAGTACTTTCTTCCCAGAAATTGCCGGTATTAGTTAAAAAATCAAAAATAAACATTACCACCGGATTTTATGTTGATTTTAGTATTTTGACGTGTGATGTCTTTAGCTTATTGTCCAAAGAAATCTCCATTCATCTATCGGCCTCGTCGGCCAGAAAAGACAACTAAAAAAACGGTGCCTGATTTTCGGCGATGCCTTTTTCTTCAATCAATATAATAGCCTCTGTTATGATTATACTCAACCTCAAGAGAAGCTAATGATAACTAAAGAGAAAAAAAAAGAATTTTATACTGCTCTTATCGACAAGAACTCTACTTATGAGGGAATTTTTTTTGTCGGAATTACCACAACGGGCGTATTTTGTCGTCCAACGTGCCCTGCTCGTAAACCCAAATTCGAAAATTGCGAGTTTTTCACGACGGCAAAAGAAGCCCTATTAGCATCGTATCGCCCCTGTAAAAGATGCCGTCCCCTATCACCCCCCAATCAGGTTTCTGAAACCGTTCAAACTCTCGTCAATGCAGTAGAGGAAAATCCAGAAAAAAGATGGAAGGAAAGGGATTTTGAAAAGCTGTCCATCAACGCGTCGACAGCAAGAAGGCAGTTTAAAAAAAGATTTGGTATGACATTCGTCGAATATGCACGATCTCGACGCATGGGAATTGCTATGAAAGAAATCAGAGAAGGAAATTCTGTCATCGACGCACAACTAACAGCAGGATACGAATCGAGTAGCGGCTTTCGCGATGCTTTTTCAAGAATCATGGGCGCAGCACCCACCTTGTTAGATGATAAAATGATCCTCAAGGCATCGTGGATTGATTCCTATCTAGGACCGATGATTGCCATCGCTAGTGAAGAGGCTCTTTATCTCCTGGAGTTTATCGACCGTAGAGGACTAGAATTAGAAATCGACCGCATGAGGAAAAGAACGAAATCACCAATTATTCCTGGAGTAACGCCACCAATCATTTCTATAAAAATAGAATTGAAAAAATATTTCGCTGGTGAGTTGACTACCTTTACAACACCTATTCAACGAATGGGATCCCCTTTCCAGAATAGGGTTTGGGATGAGCTAATGAAAATTCCCCTCGGTGAAACGCGCTCGTATGCAGATATCGCTAAAGCTATAGGTAAACCGAAAGCATATAGGGCCGTCGCACAAGCTAATGGAGCGAATCAACTCGCGATTATGATTCCTTGCCACCGCGTTATCAGTAGCGACGGAACATTGGGAGGGTATGCAGGCGGTTTGGCTCGTAAAGAGTGGTTATTGAATAATGAAAAACAGATCCAAACAACTTGTTAGGGTATACATGAGAGAAAAGTTATGTTTGTAGGCGATGACAAAAAAAAACGCTGTTTCGGTGGAGAACCCGGCAAAGAATTTTACGCAGATTATCACGACAAAGAATGGGGAGTCCCCCACCATAACGATCGCCACCTCTTCGAAATGCTTGTTCTCGAAGGAGCACAAGCAGGCCTCAGCTGGGAAACCGTTTTGAAAAAGAGGGAAGGATACAGAAAAGCGTTTCACAATTTCGATCCCAAGAAAGTCGCGGCTATGAGCGATGAAGACCTGGAAAGACTCAGAGAAAACCCTAAGATCATCAGAAATCGCCTAAAAATAACTAGCGCCCGTAAGAATGCTAAGGTTTTCCTCGAGATACAAGAAGAGTATGGCACCTTTGATTGTTATGTCTGGGAATTCGTTGGCGGAAAACCTATCATCAATAGATGGAAATATCATGATGAAGTACCCGTGACTACAAAGGAAAGCGATGCATTGTCGAAAGACCTCAGGAAAAGAGGGATGACCTTTGTTGGGTCAACGATTATGTACGCCTACATGCAAGCAGTAGGAATGGTCAACGA
>JAJFMC010000334.1 GCA_021772365.1 Chlamydiota bacterium | reverse complement strand
CATTCAAACATCGGTTATGATGATACAACCCAGTCACTCATTCTATTTAGAAATTTACACTACGATGGTCTGACTAAAGACTCGTTTTCCGAGGCCTTGAACCAATTTTTGGCCTATAGGATTTATTGGGAGAGAAAGTTTTCTGAACCTACCAGGGCGAAAAATAACCATAACGAAACGCACAACATTCTTCTGATGAACCAGAATCTAAATATCCACTTCGCTTAGCAACGAAGTAATATGACTAAAATATAGGGATAAATAAATGATGTTTTCACATGAACCCGTGATATTTGATAGCCGATTTCCAGCTATACCACAAATTAAAATCGATCCCTCCATGCCTAAAGTCGCCATCAGCGTTAAAGACATCGAACCACTAAACTACCTTCACATTCCCCAAAAACCTAAAGTTGAATCGATTCTCCAAAGTGTTTCAAATCCAAGATTGTCTGGGTTAGATTTAGATGAGAAAACCCCACAAGAAATTCTGGACAAATACGATGAAATGGAACAATCGCGCACCACCTGGTCGATTCGATTTAAATCAATGAAGCAAGGAATGATAGAAGCAACTATATGGACTCTTTCTAATGTAGAGGGTTTTTTATCTTATACATCTAATGGAATGGAATTTCTCACTGATCCCGGTACAAACCTACTCAAAAATTTCCCGAAAATCGCCGGTGTCTTCAATAAGATCGTAGATGCTACAAAGCTGCCTATCGGAATATTCTCAGGAGTCATGGGTGTCATAACATCTCCCTATATATTCTTTAAAACTAGGGAAATCAAAAATACTGTCGAAGCACACATTCATAAAATGAATGAACCAACAGCCATTAAATTAGCAGGTAGGCAGTTTGTTGCTGAGTTAAAACGCAAGCTTAAGGATCCTGATGTCTCAATAGAAAAAATTCACGATTGGTTCAGTGAAAATAGCGAAAGACTACAGCTCGACGCAGTTTTAGATGAATTACCTAACCCTCCAAAGGGTCAAAATAAAAAGGACATTCTTAAAACATTTGATGATACCATTAATATAAATTTTACGTTGTCAAAGCGCGATGAATCCTTTTCCAAAAACTTCATGAGCATTCTTGAAGCGAGAGTCAATACGACATATGATTATACAGGGCAACTGGAAATCGCTAAAAGCCTGTTTTTATCTGAAGATGTAAGCATTGTATCATTATACGAATCACTTTCCGGAAAAAATGATCTTGATGAAAGCCAGATCTATAAACAAATTTTCGAATACCTTCCTCATCACGATATAGAAGAGATCATGGAAGAGATTGACCAAGTTAGGGACGACCCCATTGAATTTAAGAAGATAATCCACAAATACCTCTCATTAAGTAATACTGACCTCAAGCATACAGAAACGAAATTTTCTCGTAGGTTTGCTCATATCTTTTTTGATATCTGCGAAGGACCAAGACAACGAAAAAACTGGGATCACATTCGCCATAACAAGCTTACTATGTTCGGAATCAGACGTGACTTTGGTTTACATGGAATCACTTTAGCCCCCGATATGTCACTTTTTGAGTTGAGACACAAATTAGCGGATGACAAGGAGTTTCGCAAGAATATCGAATATGCACACCACGGCAAACAGAAAACAATCTCCAAAATCCAAGAAATGTTGACATCACGGCAGAAGCAGGAAGTCAAACGTGTGAGAAATATCAAAGAATCTACTGAATACCAAGCCTCTCTAGAAAGCCTCGCTATACTTTCGGAACAGGAAAGCACAACTTTTGGGGAAATGGAGAGAGCATTCTCAGAACTTGGCATCAACATTACAAAAATCCCTTCAACAGAAGATGAATATTTTTCCGACTACTTTGACCGCCACCAATACCTCGAGCAGATTGAAGATGGACTCAAAACCAAAAATCTTCCTGAAGAAGAAGTCATCACGTTGCTTAATGAACGCGCAAAAATTCTCAGAGAAATCCAAGAGTTACCAATATCAACTACGATCTCTAGCGTCGACGATATCATAGAATTTGCGGAGAATTCCGACCTATTTTCGTTACTCAAAAATGTTGGGTCCCATCAAAAAGCCACTAAAATAGAAACCCTTTCAGCACTATCCCGCAGCGGGTTGAAAGAGGTCTCCAAGGAAAAGGCAGAGCGCGAGCGCAGCCTCTTCAGTTTTAATTGGTTAAACGTTAAGGTCATGGCACCTATCGGTTTTTCTATGTCAATTATTTCGTTAACAAGTATCACACTCGTCGCGTTAGGAGTTATTGCAACGATACCAGTATGGGTGACGCCAGTTGGCTGGGCTGTCTTTGGATTAGGAGTTACTTTTGCGCTCGCTGGAATAATCCATCAAATTCGTAATAAACCTCGATTATTATACGAAAACGTTATCAAGTTACGTGGCGCAAGAAAATTCTTACGCAATATTCCTTTTAAGTTCCATGGATGGAGATTAGAGAAAAACCTAGCGAAATTAAGGAATCAACAGATCGTACAAAGGTTAATTACTCTAAAACTTAGTAATCAAGAGGTCGGAGAGATGTTAGACCATCTTGAAACCATTGACATCCCTCATCACTTAAGAGAGATACTACAACAAGATTTTAAGCGCTTAGAGTCATCAGAACTTCCCGATATTGAGCAAGATTTAGTGAAAGAGTTGGATGAATACACGCAACAAATTGAACAGTTGAAAGGCAAAGTCCGTAAGAGAAATAGAAAAGTAACAAAACACAAAGCGATATTGCAAAAGCATATCGACAAGCTTCAGGTAGCTGGAATCAAGGATTCCATCTTGGGAGGCTACAAAATTGAAGATTGGTTCAATAAAGAAAAACCAAACCGTATATGGAAGGAACTAGGTCTCAACTTCGACCAATTTGTCGAAGACAAGTCGTTTTTAAACATGCATGACCATCACGCCCAAAATGCTATGAATATTGCAGAAGCACTCATTGCAATCGATCAAGCTGGTGGAATGGATCCTACACTTAAAGAAATCATGATGGATAGGATGGGTATCAATATCAATAGATTAAAAAAAATGCACAAAGGAAAAATCATCGACTTTATCGAGCAACTCCCCAAGGAACTACAGGCATTCTTCGGTTCAAGTATGGATAACATTTTCAGTGTCGCCAAAAAAATGGACAGATCACCTAAATTCAGTTCCATTTATTACTAATATTCCCTTAAAAGATAAGTTTAGGGTAATAAAAACACGAGCTGTCTCTATGCCATCTATTGATCACTTAAATAACATTCAACAAACCCTTAAAAATGAACAATATGACACAAAAATCCTTGAAATAACCGAAGATTCTTTGCTTCCCTGCCTCATCGTTCACTTAGGAAAAGACAAAGAAGAGCGTGATCGCATTGTAAAAATCTTCGTTCAAGAACAGGAAATGGGAGAAGCTCTTCTCCCAGAAGAAAACGAACCTAAATCTATTATTCTCAGTGTTCTTTTCGAACTGGAATTCCCCTTCACTTTTGACCCCTATCACACACCCCAACTCTCAAGTCTCTTACATTTTATCAACGACCAACATAAGATCACAGGCTTCGGTATGGATGAGGCCCATCAGAAAATATTCTTCCGTTTCCATACACTTTCAACAGTAGAGGGCATCAACACAAAAGTTCTATTGAGTATTATCGGTATCATGATGCTCTACTATGACATTCACTATATGTCCATCGAGGAAGTAGCAAACGGAAAAATTACCTTTGACGAAATTGCTCAACAAATTATTGAAGTAACTAAGGAACTCCCAACCCTAGAGTAAGGTATGTTGAAAAAATATTTATCAGTGACAGACAACGGCTCGTTAATAATCATAACTATTACCCTTATCCTCTTCATAGCAGCCTTATTTACCAAAGCCATGACACATGACATTCTACTGGAGGCGGGTGTCTTTCTCGTTTCAGTAAAGCTCATTATCAGCACATATAAAATAACGATCGCTACAAAAAACATCCAAAAAACTGCCGATGAAACCCTCGAACTCCTAAAAAAACATGCTAAGAATAATGACCAGGACAAATGACAGCGTTCTACAGAGTCAAGGCATTTTCTAAGGTAAGTATCAATGGGAGATTGATTTACGCAATAAAGATCTCTGAGTTTTTTTTCCGTGGCTATTTACTCCTTTTGTCTTTCAAAGGCAGATAAAGATGGACACTTCAGTCCGAAGACTGCCGGCCCTGACATTAAATGATCAGTAAGGGTAATAGGATGCGGGTACGCACTCGGGCACGGGAACGATTCCCAATTCTTCAACTTGTTTGGGTATAGTAAAAATCCAGATCAAACCTAACAAACTTTTCTGAATATAAATCATGCCAGGCTTTCAGCCCTCATTATGCTGGGGGATTCATATTCCCAGTCGCAAGCTCCCTCACTTCAACCTGGGCTCGTTCAATGCCTGACCTTCGGGCCTACTTATAACCTATGCTCCTTTG
>JAJFMC010000333.1 GCA_021772365.1 Chlamydiota bacterium | reverse complement strand
CGACAAACATCAAGAATACTTGCGCATTCTGTGGCAGAACGCTTTGCCATTCGATAGAACCTAATTTTTTCATTTAAAGAAAACTCTCCTGCACCTTCTGCAATATTAAGGGGAATTGAGGACCCAGCTCTCAGATATAGGAGAGGTTGAAATGGCCCGAGATTTCGATGCTCTTCGTGAAAACTCCTCGCCATCACTGTATACTCAAAAAATGATTAAAGGAGTAAAACATATGGACTTTACCATGGAGCCTGTTCTTGATTGGCTTGTAGGAGGAACTGATTTTAATGGAGGATTAAAGGCCCACACGGTTGCATCCCAAGAAATGCTGTATTTTATGAAGTGGATTGATAAAAAATAATATTGTTTGTGGGATTTGAAGCCCAATGGAACGAAAACGTACGCCAATTTTACATTTTTGGCGCGATGGGCAAAAATAACCTAGGAGAGGGGGGGGGGCTTTGAGTTTAAAAATCACCTTATTAATTCCGCTGCGGCGTTATCAAGAATCCAGAGAGCTTTGTTTGTCTCTGTCCCGATTTTTTGGATGGGATACAGGTCTGGATTATACTCAGACTGGAAAACGCTTTGGACTATATGAGCTTTTCCTTTTCCTAACACATAAATGGCAATGCGTTTTGCGGCATTAATGTAGTCATATGTCATGGTCATACGCCATGCTTCCATTTGCGGCACATAGTTCGCTATGACTTGTCGCCCCGGTGCATGAAGGCCGTGAGTTTTAGGGAATAATGAAGCGGTGTGACCATCATTACCCATACCTAACATAATCAAGTCAAAAGGTTTTGAAGAGAGCTTCTCCTCGATGACTTTCTCATAGTGCAGGGCATACTCTTCAGGATCTTTTTCAGCTTTCATCCGGTGGACGTTTTCTAAGGGGATAGGTAAGTGAACAATCCCCGAGTCCATAGCCATACGGTAATTACTATCAGGATCATCAGGGGGGACACAACGTTCGTCACTCCAAAATACGAGAACCCGTGACCAGTCAACCTCACTACGATTTCTCTCAAGAGCTAATCCTTCGAATATGGCTTTGGGCGTTGATCCTCCCGACAGGGCGACAGAAAAAAAACCATCGTCATCGATTGATTCATTTGCTACGGACATAAAATGGTTCACGCAGAAACTAAGGGTATCTTGATGATCTCCTGGGATCGCAATATCTCGCCTATCGTCATAAGCTTTTATCATTGATGCAATACGTTGTCTGTCCATAGTTCACCGATCGTTCGTTGTTCGTATGCTATTCCAATTTGTGACTGCAAGTTGTTGTAACATATTTCGATAATGCTGACTAGTCGTTTCATAGAAAATTTCTTTCATGAAATTTGTTCCGTTAACGAGGTTAGGTAACGGCAGGGTGAATGGGAGAAGGCATTCATTAATTGTGCTTACATGAACGACGACCTTTCGTAGTGACTCGATTCGCTTCAATTCATACTTAGTAATATTCGCGTCAGAGACTTCTATGCCTAATATTGCCCCACTATTTAGGTTTTCGTTGGCCTGTGGCCGAAGAGTCACCTCTATTTCATCAGTCTCAGATTTATAAGTTAGAACAATATCGTCTTCATCATATATAACATTTTTCAAACTCCAACCTAGCTCTGCAGCAAGCCATGCTTGAAGGTAAATCGACTGCATCTCGCAATGCTGAATATGCTCTACTTTGACTTTGTTATATTCTATCAAAAGAGATTTAGCGTCGCGCAACTGCTCAATACGGTCAGCACTGTTGAATACTTGAGCCATCACATCTCGCCAGGGGCCTGTCATCCCCCAGTTCATATCGCGAATGTCATAATTTAAAGTATCCATCTTCTGAAGCATTTTTTTACTAAATTCTTGCAGGTTTTCTGTGCACTCGGTGTCAAAAATCAACCGAGAAGCATAGGGTTCGAAATGCGGCAGAACAAGGCTTTCGAGGGTAGGATCCTCACCCCAAAGTAAATATATGGGTAGGTCAGGAACGATATGTGGGGTCACTAAAAAAGGAACCCGTTCAACATGCTTCCCACCGACCTCTATCGTTACCTGATCACAGGCAAACGAGGTGTTTCCATCGTCAAAGTTTTCACTAGATACAGTAATATCTAAGAAATCTTCTTTAGATTGCTTATCATACTGTATGAAAAGAATGCGGCAGGGAAACTTTTGAATGACAGCGCTTAGAATACTTTTGAAAAAATCCGCACGACGTTTGTTTTGTGTGTAAACAATCAGGTTAAATAGACACGCGCGTATTTTACCAAGTTTTTTACTCTCTTGAAGTAATTTTCTTAGCTCTTTGTCAATATCGGTTATCTTTACCTGAGATACTGATGTCATGATGATGTTATACCTTACATTATATAATGGGTTAGATGAGGCGCCAGCGACGACCGTTCTTTGCGAGCAATAACTCTGCATCTATAGGTCCCCAAGTACCTGAAGGATAATTGGGGAAGTTGTCAGGTGTCGAGCTGGCCCAATGTTCCAAAACAGGAGTAAACAGCTTCCATGATGCAAGCACCTCGTCTTCACGAGCAAACAACGTGTTATCGCCCGACATACAATCACAAATTAACCTCTCGTAAGCTTCAGGAGGTTTTGCACCGAAGTAGCTTCCGTACTGAAAGTCCATTTTTA
>JAJFMC010000332.1 GCA_021772365.1 Chlamydiota bacterium | reverse complement strand
AGAATGGAAAGTAAAAAGAATCTCCGTGGAAGTTGATGGTTATACGATTGACGCTGCGATTATGGGAAAAGCATCGACATTAGGGAATGGAAGATGGTTGCTCAATTCGAATGGAAACGGTGAGTTTTGTGAAGATAAGTTACATAGTCGTGACTTCAAACAAATTCTCTCTAAGCTTGATGGAAATGCTCTTGTCTTTAACTACCCTGGCGTCGGTTCTAGCAATGGAATGCCCAGTCGTAGTGCGATGTCGAAGGCATACAAAGCGATGTTACGATTTCTAGAAGATAAAAAGAAAGGTGTCGGCGCGAAAGAAATCATTGGCTTAGGACACTCGGTAGGTGGAGGCGTTCAAGGGGATGTATTGGGTAGTCATAAATTGAAAAAAGGTGTCAAATATGTGTTTGTAAAAAGCCGTACATTTTCTGATCTATCAGCTGTACCTAAAGGAATAGGTTTTGCCGTAAAGCTTTTTGGTTGGAATATGGGTTCTGTAGAATCTTCGAAAAATTTAAAAGTGCCGGAAATCATTATGCAAACAGCAAATGTTTCCAAGCCTGAAGATATATCACAATCACCTGAAAAGATCATTGGTGATGGTGTTATCTCTCCTGATGCTTCTCTTGCGAAGAAATTGCTAAGCATCAAAAAATGTCGCGAGAATCCTCAAAAATACTTCATGGGTATCCCTGAAGGGCATAATGATGGCTTCGGTCATGCGGATGATCTTGTTGAGAAAATCAATAAAATGCTAGAGAAACAATAAAAATTGGAAATATCCGGTAAGCTAACGAATTGATCGTGAAAGAAATATCGATATATACGTAAAAAGATTCTGCGCCGTTCCACTCCATTTTTCGTTGGAAATTCTCCATTATGTCGTGGAACGGCAGAGTATTCTTACCCTTTTCTTCTCTCCGCGTCCCCGCATCCATATTTTTACCCATAAGAATTTCTGTCAAAAAAAGTTATGGGTAAAAGTGTGCCCGTATCAATGCGTTGAAAATCTCCTTGGTAAGTTATTCTGGAGTTGTTTTATAACGCGGAGAGACGCAGGAACGGAGATGTAAAGCGAGGGTGAATTTGTATATCACCAAAAATTATCTACAGCCTCGCGCGACCTATTCTGTAATACAGAGTTTTTTGGTGTGGACCTGCAATCTTCTGAAATATTTCAAAATTTAATTTGATGTGATGGTTCCTGTATATGTTGTTTTTTTTAAATTGAGAGGAGATGATTATGACCATAGAAACAAGACATTCAGGAGTCTCACAGCATGCCAAAAGACCGAGAACGCAAAGCTGGAGTGAGGGGATACCTACAAAGCGTATTAAAAGAAGTGAGGCAACACCACACATCGCTCAAAAGATTATCGAAGAGAGTAGGCGTATTTTCTTTCAGGATGAAATCAGTCTCTTAGCTCGCGATAGGGTCTCACAAGTAGGTTTGAAACAGTTAGCTTTGGATCGAACAGTATACGATGGTATCAACCACCACTATTTAATCACAGTTGGCGATAAGAAAAATGTAGGTGATCAAGACCGTTCCGGACGATGTTGGCTATTTGCCTCTCTTAATATGATGCGTCAATCGATGATCGACAAGTACAATTTGGAAAATTTTGAATTTTCACAACCCCACCTATTCTTTTGGGATAAATATGAGAAGGTTAATTATTTTCTGAACTTGATCATTAAGTACAAAAGTGAGCCTACTGATAGCGAGAGCAACCGGTCGGTGCTGAACTTTCCTTCGTATGACGGAGGGTATTGGAATCGATTTGTTAATTTGGTGAAAAAGTATGGTATGGCACCAAAATGTGTGATGGCGGAAAGTTTTCATTCTTCTAATACGAGCGATATGAACATATTCATGGAAAGTAAGTGCAGGGAGTATGCTAGAGATTTGCGAATGCTTCATGCTGCCGGTAGTAGTATTGAAGAGTTAATGTATCACAAAAATGAAATCCTTAAAGAAGTGTTTCAAGTTCTTTGTGTTTGTTTAGGTGGACCACCGGTAGATAAATTCGTTTGGCAATATGAGGATAAGGACGGCAAAGTTCACGATACTGTAGCTAATCACCTGATGCTAATCAGTGGAGTAGACATCAAAAAAAATAGTAAAGGGGAAGAGTATGCAGGCAAATGGCGAGTAGAAAATTCTTGGGGTAAGAAGCGCTGCCACGAAGGATATTTTCATATGTCCGATAAGTGGCTTGAAGAAAATACCTTTCATTTTGTCATCGATAAAAGCCTGTTGACCGATGAACACCGCAGAGCATTCGAAGAGGGAGAAGTGATTCAAGTACCTAAATGGTGGCTGATGCAAAAAGTATCGTGATCACTGTCCATATTAGACCCAAACAAGTTGTAAATTTGGTTTTTGGCAAATAGACAGCTTTATGGCTTTCTCTTTGCTAAAACCGTAACACATGAGCCTCTTTGAGCATATTATCATCATCAAAATAGGTTCCGGAATACATCTGCTAGTACCTGGGAATCATCTTCTGAAAAATCACCTTTATATTCTTCGCCAGAACTAGTTTTGTGCTCACTGATCCTTTTAGTTCCCTCTAATTCCTTGGTTGGGGTCTGTTCCCTATTTTCTACATTTTCATTATGAGCTGAGGCTTTTTCTTCAGCTATTTTTTTGGTGGCCTCTTCGGTGGCTCCTAAGAGTACACGTGCTGCATCACTTCCAGGGCCATCTCCGCTCGCCACTTTTTCTAAAGCCTGAGTCAGTAACGTAGAATAGTAGTCAGGTTGAGATCCTTGCATATTAACCTCCTTGGGTTATATGTTTATTATATAATATATTTTATTATTAGTTAAGTTTGTTTTTATAAGAGTGAATTTATTATTTCTTTAAATAGTTATTTATTATTCTTTTCTTGTTTAACGGCATATAGAGCAAAAATATGTCCTGACAAAGGCATAGAGAGAAATAGGAAAAAGATAGCCAGTAATATTTTGATGGTGACGATCGTTCCATCTAAATGGAACAATAGGCCGATTAGCATGAGGGTGATACCGAATGTTA
>JAJFMC010000331.1 GCA_021772365.1 Chlamydiota bacterium | reverse complement strand
ATGCGATTGCCCTGAAAGACTAAGCCTTAGAATTTACCGCCGACTGTCATGAAGAATCTTTTTACATCGCTATCATCTTTAGCATTTAAAGGATAACCCATACCAAGGGTCAATGGTGGGCCATTCCCCATAATTTGTAGGCGAACTCCATATCCAACTGAAGTATAGAAGCGTCCAAAATCCCAATGAGCTAGCGAGAGGTGTCCTGCATCGACAAAGACGAAAGCATCGAGTATCGGCCAAATTCTTCTTTGATATTCAGCGGAGAGTAGCTGCATGGAGATACCTCCTCGCGGTTCATCATTATTTCCATCGAACTTAGGTCCTAAATTATAGGGACGATATCCGCGGATTTCGTTTTCGCCACCCAAAAAGATACGTTCATCGATAGGAAGGTCATCACCACCTGTTTCCCAAATCGGCTGAATAAATCTAGCATCAGCACGGAATTTCAACACATCACGCTCACCGATTTGGTGGTAGTATGTGTTAAGATAGGCACCGCTAAAAAATGAATAGTCACCTCCGATTCCGGCAAATTCCCCTTCGATCCTCGATTTCAAACCACAAGTTGGTCTCAGGATGCTATTTGTGGAGTCGTAATTCCAAGAAGCACCGACAGCAGAGACAATTCCTGTCTCCTTAGCTTCTCTGACGAGTTGAGGTTCAGCTTTCTTTTTATTTACGAGTTCAATACATGCGTTACGAATACGATAATGCACGCCGTATCTTAGGAAGGCATTGCAATCGTAGAATCCATTGAGTGTAAATCCCGTTGCATTGATGTCATAAGCATCGGAAATATAACGGTTGCTTGAACGTTCTATGTCAAAACCGACAGCCCATGGAGTATCCATGAAGTAGGGTTTTGTCCAAGAAAAGATGTACTTACGACTTTTCTGACCGACCGTCGCAGTGAAGTGAGCATATTCACCACCACCCCGCAACGCTCTACCTCCGTATTTACCGAGACATCCTAGACCAGCGATATTGAAATTCTTCTCTGTGATATTAAACCCACCAAATACATTCTCTGTGGTACTGAATCCTGCAAATGCTCCGAAGTTACCGGTGGATGTCTCTTCGACTTCGATATGAACATCGCGGTAGTTTCCTCCGAGGCATGAAGGTTCATCTTCAATACGAACAGCGTATGCGTTAACATTGCTAAAATATCCGACGTTACAGAGCCGGCGTTCTGTTCTGGTCAGTTTATCGAGGTTAAAGACTTCACCCGGACATAGAAGTGTTTCGTGGAGGATAACATTCGTTTGTGTACATGTGTTACCAATAACTTTAACTAAACCGACGTGATACTGTTCCCCTTCGTCTATGCTGAAATGAACATCATAGACACATTCGTCACAAACAAGTTTCGGTTCAAAGTTAACAAAAGCTTCGATGTAACCACATCTTCCATAAAGATTGGTAACGCATTGTATCGAGTCTCTGACCACTTCCGGTGAGTAGGGGCATCCTTGTTTTGCACGAATTTGCTTACAGATTTCATCGTCTGAAAAAATCTCATTTCCTTCGAATGTTATATTACCGAATCGATACTTTGCCCCCCTAGTCGCTGTGATGATGATAATAATCCTGTTGTTTTGTTCAGCTTCACAGATTTCTATCTCAACTTCTACGTCGGCATACCCTTTATTTTGCATGTAGTTAAGGATGATAAATTGATCTTGCTGAACAGCTTCTTCGTTATAGGTACCTGTACCTGTAAGCCAGCTCAAGAAACAGTTATATTTTTTTGTGATCATCATATCCAGGAGGTCTTCTTTCTCGTCACAAGTGAAACAATTGAAGACAATGTCTTTGATTCTTCCTGCACGTCCTTCTTCAATGCAGATGATAATGTCAACTTCATTCGTCTCTTCGATTGCGCATATACTGTAATTCAATTGAGCTTCGAAAAAACCTTTTTGGATGTAATACGTCTTCAGTTTATGGAATGCTTTGTTGAATTCCTGTGCATTGAAAGTCGATGGTATAGTGATCCCTAACTCTTTACGGAGCTCTTTTGTCGTCAGCTTACAGTTTCCTTCGAGAGCGATCTGACGGATCGACGGTTTGGGCCAAAGCTCTAATGAGATGTGTAGTTTCCCGTCAACAATACCTAAATCGGGAACGATACGATCGTAGTCTTTAGACAACGCTTTAAGATCCCTATCGAAATCTACTTGAGAAAAAGGGTGTCCTATTCGAGTTTTAATACGATCATGAATACTACTTTCGTGATACCGTTCGCTCGATTCAGCACCAAGAACGGTAACATCGAAGGTATCGACAGTTTGGTTTTCATATTGTACAACTGCACTATAAGAATAAGAAGGGGCGATACAGTTCATAAGAGTAAGAAGTATCAACAACGTAGAGTAGTAAGCTTTCATAACCATTAGACCTCTATTTGGTAATATGCTATCAGAGTGCGACGCAAACGGTGCCTGATTGTATTGGATTGTCTACAAATTATGCAATAGCGAAATGCCATGAATCACTCCCTAAAGAAATTCACAGTGAGGTCAAGTCTCAAATCAATTACAAATGCTAGTGAAATACAAGAAGGATCGTTTGGGGGTAGCAATCGGGGTCTTTGTATTTACAAGAGAAAAATTATAAATCGTTTCACCACCTCACTTTATTGTGTATATGTAAACCGTAATTTGCTAAATTCCCTAGCTTTACCAAAAAAACACCCCGTGAACCGAACGAAACAGAAGATCCAAAAATGAATTTAACTCATAGAATAATAAACAATTCTTCAAAATTCCTTATTAATCAGGTCATAAAGTATTCCACGTACAGTAAACAAGATAGAGGAAACGAAAGTTCATACACGAAATACCTCAATGAAATGGACGCTTCTATGCAGCAAAAAGTGGCTGCGACAGCTGCACATATCCTGATTGAAGGTAACGTAGCTGATATGGGAATGGGATCAGGTGCTACAAGTTTTGCTCTTGCTTCTCTTTATCCAAACCTAAATATTGCGGGTGTTGATAACAATCCGGTTATGGTAAATAGAGCAAAAAAAACATATGTGCGTAAAAACTTACGCTTTATTGAATCGGATATAGCAAAACGATGCCTTCCTCTTAACTCACAGGAAGCGATAATCAATTCTTCCGTTTTACACCATGTGACATCATTCAATAATTATGATCATAATGCAGCTGTACGAGCTATAGCAACCCAGAATTCTCAGCTGGCTGAAGATGGTTTATTAATTGTCCGTGACTTTCTTGATCCGGGTAAGGTTCCTGTCTGGCTTGACCTACCCAAAGGTCCGGTTGTAGAATATTTCAACCGCTTTACAAAAGAGTTTCGGAGTCTTAGTGACTCTCCTGGATGCGAATATAAAGAACTACAGGCTCCGAAAGGATTCCGACGGTTTGAATTGCAAAAAAAACACGCAACGGAATTTGTACTAAGAAAGGATTATGTAGACTCTTGGGACCTCGAAATTCAAGAAGAATACACCTATGCAACCCGTGAGAAATTTGAGCAGACTTTTGAAAGTCTAGGCTTGAGAATTCTTGCCTCTACTCCCATTTACAACCCATGGATTATTGCGAATAGATTTCAAGATCAGTTCGTTTTACGAGATACAAAAGGTAAAGAGGTTGATTTCCCAGCAACAAACTATGTGATTGTTGGGCAGAAAGTCCCCGAAGGTGAAGGAGTGCGAATTGAAGAGCAAAAGAAGGTAAAACCTCTAGACTACCTTTCTATGAAGCATTACCAAATTAAAGACACAGGTAAAGTGTTCGATTTAGTCAGGCGCCCAGGGGTCACTTTAGATGTACTTCCTTATTATCAGAAAAAAGGGCAGTTTTATCTTCTAGCAAGAAGGGGTTACCCACGTCCTATTGTTGGATTTAATCAAGAAGGCACAGTATCTCTAGATGGGAGTAAACCCTCTGTGTACTTAACAGAACCACTCAATATGATCCAAACTGACAAGCCATCTGCACAAAATGCTGAAGAGCTATTACAAGAATTTGGTAACGTTAACATTCACAAAATGCATAAAGGGTTGCGATTTTTCCCATCACCCGGGGGCATACAAGAAGAAGTTAAGTCCATTTACGTTGAAATTGATCCCACTTCAGTAAAAACACCTTTAAAAGATCAGTCAGGTTTTAGCACCTCTGGAATTCTTAGACCGATTGATGCTCATCAACTACTGAGGGCTGCTCAAGTTGGTGCGTTACCTGATATTAGGTTAGAAATGAACACTTATCACCTTTTTAGTAAGTATCAAATCGATCCAGGCTCTTGGATAGGTGAAAAAATCACATTGAAGGATGGTCCTCTTCCAAAATTCACTTCGTTGCAAGAAGTGGTAAATCGTCAACCAAGAAGGTGTTTTCAACACACCAGTGAAAGATCATATTTTCTTGAGTTAAAGTGTTCGGAATTTATTGAGAAAGACTCAAAAAATAATACCGTTTCGAAAAAGGCATTGGAGTTTGTTATTCCATCACAATTAAGTTGCAACACAGTAACAGTCGCTATTTTGAGAAAGCATCAGGGGGAAGTATTTATCGGAGTCGAGGATGACAACCTTCCTGCAGCTCAATGCTTTAATGGTCAAAGTAACCTTCCTGTTACACCCGCATGGCGTCTTCCAAAAGAGATTTCGGGAATCAAACAATACCAAAAATGGATTTCAAACCAGTTATTTGAGGATTACGGAATTCGACATCGCCCATTTTGGGAACTTGGGGGTCGTTACCATCCAAGTCCAGGAGTGACACCCGAAATTGTCACCCCTCTTGCAGTTGAAGTTATGGAAGAGAGTTCAACACAACGCAACATCGACTGGGTACCATTAACAGAAGCCATAAAATATCAAAATTTAATTTTAGACGGACATCTACGCATAGCAGTGCTAAGAGTAGCACACGGGCTAGGGCTTCTAAAGAAACTGTAAGCTAACAAGTTTTGGGGTAGCAATCGGGGTTAAAGGTACGTTCTTAAAAAATTATGGCTGTACAGCTTGGCCATTTAAGAATCCTTTAACGAAATTTATTGATCATAAAATCGTAAAACTGAACGATCTCTTCTGGGGTAAGTATAGTAATCAGGGTCAAGGTTAAAGAGTCGTGCGTCCTGAGAGGGCGTAAGCGAGAGTTCCCCCATCAATATAGTCTAGGGAGCTACCCATAGGTATGCCAAAAGCTAATCGAGTGATTTTTATAGGTAACTCCCCAAGAACCTTTCTGAGATACAAAGACGTTGCATCCCCTTCCAGAGTGGAGTCAAGAGCTATTACAATTTCTTCAGCGGGCAGTTCCTTTACTCGTCGCAGCAGTTCTTCTACACGCAGTGTTTCTGAAGTAACGCCATCCATAGGTGAGAGCAGACCACCAAGAACATGATACAAACCTTTATACTCTCCCATCTGTTCAAGAGCGAATACTTCTCGGATATTTGAAACGAC
>JAJFMC010000034.1 GCA_021772365.1 Chlamydiota bacterium | reverse complement strand
CGCAGGTTCGAATCCTGCCACCCCAATTTATCTGGAAGCGACGAAACGAGTGGTGGCGTCATGCAGGACAAAAAAAACTCCAATTTCTTACTTTTTGCAGGAACTTCTCATCCGGAACTTTCTCAGGAAGTAGCGAAATCTCTAGGTGTAGCACTTGGCGATCTGGATATAAAACGATTTCCCGACGGGGAGATTTCCATGCAGATCAAAGAGAATGTGCGGGGACGTGACGTGTTTGTTATTCAGTCCGTAGCCCTCGAGCCTAATGAGTATCTCATGGAGTTATTGATCCTTGTCGACGCACTTAAACGTGCTTCCGCTCGTAGCATCAATGCCGTAATCCCTTATTATGGCTATGCGCGACAGGACCGTAAAGATGTTCCTCGTGTGCCGATCACTGCCAAACTCGTAGCTAACATGCTCGAAGATGCAGGGATCACTCACATGCTGACCATGGATCTTCACGCTTCCCAGATTGAAGGATTTTTTAATGTACCCGTAGATAATCTCTACGGTGGACCCCTTCTCATTGAAGGGTTTAGGCAACTAGACCTTTCTAACGTGATTGTGGTCGCCCCCGATGCCGGTAGTGTGAAGCTTGTGCGTAATTATGCCGCAGCGCTTGGCACTGACTTCGCTGTCCTCGATAAAAACCGCTTAAATGCGGAAGAGGTAGAAGTCGTTACCGTTGTCGGTGACATAGAAGGAAAAGACGTGCTTCTCGCTGACGATATGTGCTCCACCGCCGGTACACAGGTGTCAGCAGCGATTGCTTGCCGAGAGAAGGGCGCAGAGCGGATTTATTCCGCAGTAACACACGGCCTTTTTGTTGGCGGCGCCGTGGAGAAGATTGAAAACAGTCCGATAGAGGTGATGTTATCATCTAACACTATCCCTAGGACCGAACGTCTTTCTGGATCGACAAAAATACAATATGTGTCGATCGCTCCACTGATTGCCAAAGCTATCAAATGCATCCTGTCTCGGGAATCGGTCTCTTCCTTATCGAAAATGAAATGTGGAGCTTACTAATAAGTAAGCTTTGAATACAGTCTTTGGATATGCGGCTGTCCTACATAAGTAGAGAACTTGGAAACGTGCTCGTGCACGAATAAGTCTTTATTTTATTTAGGCGTAAAGCGTGTCCGAATAAAAAATTGATACTTCGTATTGGAGGAAACATGAAACTGACTGTTTCAAAACGTAACAGTGCAAAGAAAAGTGAAGCGAAAAAGCTTCGCCGTGAAGGGGATATCCCTGCCGTAATCTATTCCGGAGGAAAAGAAGGCGAGATCATCACCGTCAAAGGTAATGAATTTCAGAAACATCTGAGTCATATTAAACGTGGTCACTTGCCGACAACAGTATTTACTCTTGTTGACGGAGAAGGTACAGAACGTAAAGCGATCATTAAAGATATTCAGTATCACGTGACAACCTACAATATTATGCACCTCGATTTCGAAGAGCTTCATGATGATGTACTCGTTAATGTCAAAGTACCTATCGAGTTCCTAGGTGCAGCAGAATGCATCGGTGTGAAGCTTGGTGGTGTCTTGAGACAAGTGATCCGCCACCTAAGAGTGCGTTGTTTACCAAAAAATATACCGGAAGGTTTCGGTTTAGATGTAAGAACGCTAAACATGAAAGACACAATAAGACTTCACGATATCGATATTCCTGAAGGCGTAAGGCCGATGGCGAATATGGATGAAGTTGTTGTGGTTGTTGCAAAGCGATAGGGTTTAACACGTGGTTGACGGCAAGGATAATCAGCTACTCATCATCGGCTTGGGGAACCCGGGCAAGAAGTATGAGATGACGAGGCACAATATCGGCTTCATCACCCTTGAGGCTTTTGCGCATTTACACGGTTGGTCGTTTAAGTACGAGAGCCGTTTTGAGGCAAAAGCAACCAAAGGGCTGGTGGGCGATACAAAAGTGCATTTGCTGATGCCGCAGACATTTATGAATGAGTCGGGCCGATCGGTACGTCGATATCTCGATTTTTTCAAGATGACACCCGAACAGGTTGTCGTCGTTGTCGATGATACAGACATTCCTTTTGGGATGATCCGCTTACGTGAATCCGGCAGTGCTGGAGGGCATAACGGCCTGAAAAGCATCCAAAAACATATCGGTACGCAGAATTATTTGCGTATGCGTATGGGGATTGGCGAGAAGCGGCATGTTCAGCAGGACTTGGCTGACCATGTTCTGAGCCGTTTTACGAGTGAAGAAACCACTGTTTTGGGCTCTTTCGTGGAGATGGGGGTGGCAACGCTCCTGAGGATGACTCGTGAAGAGATTTCCGCAATCATGAATGATGTGAACAAAAAAGTTAAAAAGAAGAACAGCGATTCCGGCTCTTCTGATGAAACGCCCCTTAATGGGGCCTCGGAAGATGGCCCTGGGCAAAGAGCGGGAATAGCTGAAAAAATTAGACCTCCCTTAGGGAGAACAGGAGAATAATGATGAGCCAAGAAAATCATAGCCTTTACGAGGGTATGTATATCATCAGCGCGAGGCTGAGTGATGAGGCCCGTACTAAAGCATTAGCAAAAGTTACCGATGGGATCACAAGCCATGGTGGAAATCTTGAAAAGATCCACGAGATGGGACGCCGCCGCCTCGCTTATGAAGTTGACGGCCACCGTGAAGGCTACTATTTTGTGATATATTTCAAAGTAGATCCATCTGCTGTCAAGGAAATGTGGCAGGAGTATCACCTAAGTGAAGATCTTATTCGCTTCATTACACTTACAGTTGATGAAGTGAAAGAAAAATTGGAATTTACAGCTCTAGCCGAGCAAAAGTAGGAGGGTATGATGAAAAGACCAAATAGAAGAAAAGGTGGTTTCCGTAACAAGAAACGCAAACGTTGCCCTTTTACAACTGCAGGCGTTCGTGAAATCGATTACAAAGACATAGAGACTCTCTTGAAGTTCGTGACGGAAAGAGGGAAAATCCTACCGCGTAGGATTACTGGTGTATCAGCATGGCACCAAAGGCACCTTGCGAGAGCTATTAAGCGTGCAAGACATATGGCTTTGTTACCTTTTGTAGCTAAACACTAAGAACGAGGAGTAAAATTCATGGCAATTAAATTGCTACTAATCGAAGATGTCGAAAACCTAGGTCGTAGCGGTGATATCGTAAGCGTCCGTGAAGGGTATGCGCGTAATTTCCTCGTTCCTCGAGGTTTTGCGGTTAAGGCTGACAATAATGCTATTCGTCGCCAAGCTGTTCTTCAAGAAACTCGCCGCCAGAAGGCTGCTGTTGACAAAGCTGATTCTGAGTCACTAGCGAAGCTTTTGGGAGCGATCACTTT
>JAJFMC010000330.1 GCA_021772365.1 Chlamydiota bacterium | reverse complement strand
CCAAATTCCTGCTTTCCTATGCCGACAGACAGACTTATTGGTCGCTGCAGCCAATACAGGCCGGGTGATCAGCGTAAAAAAAGGACAGTTTATGGCTCCTTGGGATATGGGAAATGTCGTCGAGAAAATTCGAGAATCCGGCAATGAACAGGTGATGTTAGTCGATAGGGGAGCCTCTTTTGGGTACAATAATCTTGTCAGTGATATGAGAGCAATTCCAATTATGCAAGGATTTGGTGTGCCGGTCTGTTTCGATGCGACTCACTCCGTGCAGTTGCCCGGTGGCTTGGGTGACCACTCCGGTGGGCAAAGGGAATTTATCGGTGTGCTCGCCCGATCAGCCGTTGCAGCAGGCGCAAACTGTTTGTTTATGGAATCGCATCCCGATCCATCCGAAGCAAAAAGCGACGCAGCCTCCCAAGTTCCTCTTGAGGAGCTTCCCGGAGTTTTAGAGGATGTCTTACGGATCTATCACGCCTTACATGACGAGGATTGATGGCTAGGCGAAACATACGAGTATTCGTGATCTTATTTTTCCTCGTTCCCGTTGTTTTGGGAGTGTGGATGTTGATGCCCTCAGAAAAGGATGTCCAGCAATATCATGCGCTCGTTAATAAATCGCAATCTAGACGTGAATCCAAAAAAAATCCCTATGTAGCCACTCAATATCGTGAAGGGGTCATTAAAGATATCTACTATCGCAATGATGAAGGGGTGCTACAGGCACGAGTCGCTAGTGATCGTAGTCGGTTGGTATTCGATCAGCAACCTGAAGGGATGGAGATCTTAGAGTATATGGAACAGCTGACCTGTGCTATGCAGAAAGAGCTTTTCTATGTGACGCAGAATGGTGATGAGATCATTTCAGATGGTGAGGGTGGCTTCAAAAATCGAAAGGGGAGGCTTATCAGCAGTGAAGAGATTTCTTTAAAACCGATGCAAATTGTTCGATTCGTCATCGCCGATAACGCAGTGTATTACTACAACAAAGAAAAGCTTGTTGCTGATTATCCAACGGTTTTTGAGTATCGGCTTGAAGGACATCAGCTTCCGGAGGATTATGAATCAGCTACGCTTATGATGCGCGGCGTTGCTGAAAATGTAGAGGCTTCTTTTGAAAATGGAAAGCCGGCATTTCTTGCCAAGCGACTAAAAGCACGCTTCTTTCCAAAGGGAGGGGACTCTTGAGAACGTTCGTGCTGCTAATTACATTCATGGTCTTACCTTTTGCAGCTTTGCAATGTGTTTATGACGTCAATGCGGATAACGTACAGCTAAAAAACGGTGCTCTTATCCTATCGGGAAATGTCTCCTTATCACTGGACAATACAACGATTCATAGTGAGAAAATGATACTATCATTCGATCGAGGGCAGTTGAATTCTAAGACTATAGAGAACCTCGTCGCAGAAGGAAACGTTATGATTGATCATCAGAAATTGTTTTCTGCTACAGGGCAACGTGCAGTATACAATTCTGGAACGGTTATTTTATATCCAGACGAAGAAAATTCCCATTGCACCATTTCTAATGAACAGGGTCTCCTGATAAAAATGGCTAAAGCTGTTTATACACCAGAGACGCGTGAACTGATCCTGATTAACCCTGATGGACACATGAAATTGGATATGGATGGTGGAGGTAACCACCTACACTTTCAATCGGAACAACTGATTTGGGATAACACCAATCAGCAGCTTACCTTGATTGATGATGTGAAAATCCAGGTTCCTGGTATCGCGAGTTTGGTGAATGATGATCGCGTAAGCCTTACATGGGCTGATGTAAGCGGTAAAATATTGTTGCATAGAATAACAAGTTCAGGGAAGAGCGAACTTCAAAAATATGACTCTGAAGGAGATGCTTGTTTCATCGTGGAAGATGAGGGAATCACCTGCTATGATGTTATTGAAGGGAGAGTGTCTTTTACGAGCGACCCTGACCATGAAATTCATTATTATGATCGCTTCGGCCACGTTTTCGGTAGAGAACTTTTTGTCGACTTACTGCCAAATAGTACAGTATTTTCCCTACAAAAAATTTACCTTAATAGGGATGTTAAATTACTCACTGGCGTCATCATTGTTGAAGGGGAACTGAAAGGGGCAACGCAATATGTTTTGTCTGATTCATTGGTGGTGGACCCAAAAATTAATACGTTGGTGATGAAAAGTTCTGACAATCGTCGTGTGCTTTATTGTGATAGGATGAATCATTTGCAAATGAGTGCGCCTAAGCTGGTGATTAAGCAAGATCCCGGTATGGAGAGACCTTCAATTAAAGGTATTGGTGATGTTCGTTTCCGACTGAAGGAACAGGAACTCGAACAAATTAAAAAACGATTTTATTTCGATGAAGGGGAGCAAGAATCATGAGTCATGACCAAACAGTGAGTTGCGAGTGTCAACTCGATGTCAAAGGTTTAGTGAAAAGTTACGGTGGTCGCCATGTCGTCGATGGTCTCTCCTTTCAGGTTAACCATGGAGAAATTGTAGGGCTCCTCGGACCTAATGGCGCAGGGAAAACGACGGCGTTTTATATGACGATAGGACTGATCCGTCCAGACGGTGGGAGTGTCATCTTCCACAACAAGGATGTAACACATATGCCCATCCATGAACGTGCTGGTATGGGTATGGGGTATTTAGCACAAGAGCCTTCAGTTTTCCGGTACCTCACCGTCGAAGAAAATATCTTATGCATTCTCGAAAATCAGGAGTTGAATAAGAAAGAAATGAAGGCAAAACTCGATGAACTCCTCCAAGAACTCCACCTCGAAAAATTGGCTAAAAAACAAGCGATCGCTTTATCCGGAGGAGAGCGGCGAAGATTAGAAATCACGCGTGCACTCGTAACTAATCCGACGTTCCTGCTACTCGATGAACCTTTTGCCAATATCGACCCGATTTCCATTCAAGAAGTGAAAAACCTCGTTCGTATCCTGTCCGGAAAGGGAATAAGTATCCTGATCACAGACCATAATGCACGAGAAATTTTTTCTATCGTGCACAGGAGTTATATCGTCCGCGATGGAAAAGTACTAATGTCTGGATCCGTAGAAAAGCTGGTTAATAGCGAAGAAGCTAAAAAACACTACTTGGGCGAAGATTTTCATATGTAAAGAGAATTTCAAAATGATTTGAGACTTCCAAAATTGAAAATGGATTTTCAATTCAATTTTTTGGCATGGTTCAAAAACGTGCTTTTCAGGGTAACAGCAAAAGCACGTGGAATGATCTATTTTTTGTTAGAAACGATACTAAAAACGAATATAGTGTTGATAGCTTTCCTATTTCATGTTGTGAAAAAAGTCGTATTGATAAGCGAAAGATTTTTGTAAGAAAAGAGTACATTGGGTACGCAGCATCAAAAAAGCGATACTTTTGTGGAGTTAAAGTTCATATGGTTGTGACTAGTGATGGTAAACCGATTGAATTCGAATTCAGAGCAGGTTCTGAAAGTGATTTGAAGTATGAATTGTTTATATGGGATGATACACAGCTAAAACTTTTTTGAGCACGCCATCTACTTCCTGTAACTCCTTGGAAAAGACGGAGTCTTTCCCTGCGACGCTACAGTCGTATCTGAAGCACTCAAAGAAGTTTTAGCTGCGGTTTGGGGTGGTAATCGGGGTCTTGGTGCCACACTGGGAAAAAATTAAAAGCGATTTTTGATCTCTTCAGGCTTAAAGAAAAACAACACTTCTGTTTCCGCTGTTTCTGGTGTATCGGACCCATGAACAGCATTCTTGCTGATCGATTTTGCAAAATCCTTACGGATCGTTCCAGCTGCAGCCTTTTCGGGATCAGTAGCACCCATCAACTCTCTGTTTTTCTTGATCGCATCATCACCTTCAAGAACCATGACAACGACAGGTCCCGATGTCATAAATTTCACAAGGTCATCATAAAAGGGGCGGCCTTTATGGACTGAATAAAAATCCCCGGCTTCTTTTTCGTTAAGCTTGACCATCTTCATCCCCGAAATGCGGAGTCCGTTCTTTTCGAAACGAGCAATGATCTCGCCAATATTATTGTTTTCTACAGCATCAGGCTTAATGATGGATAAAGTGACCTCTTTAGAGGGTCGATTGTCACTGTCACCTGTCAAACAGCTAATTAGGGTAAAAGCTAGGACTGCTGCTAAAACTGTGAAAATGGAACGGTTAAACATAATTGGCTCCTTTTAGTGTTGTACTCAATAAATTCTTATATGAATAATCAAGGAAATTTTGTAATAATGCAAGGCCTGCCTTTGTCAAGATCGATTCGGGATGAAATTGTACTCCCTCGACGAGGTAGTCGCGATGGCGCAAGCCCATAATGTGTCCATCGGCTGTCCGTGCTGTTACCTCTAAACATGAGGGGACTGTGCTACTGTCGACTATTAGAGAGTGGTAGCGCGTCGCTTCAAAATTGTTCGGGATTCCTGAAAAAATCCCATCAGCACTGTGTTGTATTTCACTGGTCTTCCCATGGACAGGCCTACCACTACAAACAACTTTAGCGCCATAAACTTCTGCGATCGCCTGCATGCCTAAACATATTCCCAATATGGGGATCCTTCCCGAGCAGTGATGTATCACTTCTTTAGTGATTCCTGCCTGTTCCGGATTGCCAGGCCCAGGGCTGAGGACTATATA
>JAJFMC010000329.1 GCA_021772365.1 Chlamydiota bacterium | reverse complement strand
GACATTTGATATTTACAAATACCTTCAAAATGATCATGTAATGAGTTTTTTGTCAAAAAATTAGACAAGCTAAGAAACAGTGGAGAAGGGAGCTCATCAAACGGAAACCAGTCCCAACTCAAGCACTTATCAGGCTCTTCGACAGATAGGGTGCCTTCAAATTCGGTTACTATCATGTACACAGTAAGATAATGCTTTCCCTCTTCCTCGAAAATATCATTCGTCCAAGGACCATAAATAACATTCTTAGCGGTCAGGCCAGTCTCTTCTAGCAACTCTCTTGCTGCACAATTTTGCGGTTGCTCACCAAACTCCAAGTGACCACCGGGTGGACACCATGTTCCTGCACCGTGTGCATTTATTCTTTTACCTAAGAGAATCTTGTTATCTTTCAACACAAGAACGCCAACGCCGACTCTCGGATGTTTATTAGCCTCTGATTTATTCTGAGGCGGTTTCAGCTTTAATTTCCGTTCCCGTTTTTCTTCTTTTTTCTTTATCTTGTCCTTGAGAATCTGCTCAATGCTTCTGACGTTTTCCGGCTTGCTTTTTCCAAAACGTTTACGGTAACAACCTTCGATAAATTCAGGAAGGGGGGCTTTCCACCTCTCCTGTTTATGATTGGCGAGGTTAGCAAAGTTCTTAGGATTCATCCCAAGCTCTCTCGCCATGTGGATATGAGCATCTGACAATTTAAATTTTTTCCTTGCCTCAACCCAAGGTTTTAATCTTTTACAAATAAAATTCTTTTTCATCTGACTTAACTATATGTGAATGTTGATTTCTTGTGAAAAATGAGAGGGGTCGAAGACCTTTTAACGGGTCTTACCCCTCTCGCAGTTTGGCATACTCGGAGTGGGACTCGAACCCACACGCCCGAAAGAGCAAGGGATTTTAAGTCGGTTCCCTTTGCTCTAATCAGCGTTATCCAGCTTAACCAAGCTCAATATATTCAACCGTTTAAACTTGCTCTAATTATGCTGGATGATGCTATTTTATGCTAGTTGTTTCCAGTCTAGTGCGTAAAATTTGCGGAATCTGATAAAGGAGACTTTAGATAAAAAAATGCTGAGACTGATTATGATTTACATGTCTCAGCATTTTCAGCGATGCTTTTTAGGCGCGCCTCTAGGCTTTTGCGAAAGTCAGTTGCTGTTTTAAAAGCTGTTATCATTTGAGTACTCTTTTAATTTTCTGATAAATCTCGGATCTTGTTTGCTTAAGAGACTCCAACTCTCTTTCCAAAAGGAGTACTCTCCCTAGGGCTTGTTGAACCGCTTGTGCGATGAAGGTATCAGCAACAGTTCCCTCAGCTACGCAATCAATGATAGTTCTTAGAGGGGTCGTCACCTTATACCCTTGTCTTTCTTCAATATCTGAATTTTCTAGAGCGCCTCTATACAAGTGGAGTAGCTTAGGAGGTTCTTTACGTCTTCGAAAATCAAGAGGAACAGTCATGTGCATTTTAGAGGGCATCACATCGGAAAGCTCGTGAATGTCTAAAGCCGTTTCATGAGACCAAACCCCCTCAGGTATATCCTCGATATTCCTGCTCCAAAGAAACCACAAGACAAGTTCAGGCCTATCTGTCACAGGATACCTAGCCAATCGATAGACACCCCCCTTCCTTCCTGGGTCCATACCCCCGATACAAGCTTCAAATGAAAATTAGAGCGTTTATAACCGCATTCTTCTGCCTGTTTTGCAGTAAAAAATCCTTGCTGACGGTCTGCTATCTCAAAGAGTTGATTTTTACTTCCCATACACCAATGTTATAATTTTTATGATATTGGTGCCGTGAGTAATTTCAGAGCAGGTAGACGGATATGCAAAAAGCACATAAACAGTGACTTAAACAGCTTTATTGTTTTGAATAAAGAAATTTGTATTGGTTTTGAACCATCCCCGATGAAGGAAAAGCCTGCGAAGCAACTAACTTTAGGTTTACATCACCATCAGTTTTACCAAAAAGTCGTATTCCTTCTCCTATTAGAATCGGAATAAGAGTAATGACCATATCTTCAATCAACCCCTGCTTAAGAAAAGATTGGACAATCTGCCCACCGTCTACATAGACGCGCTTCCACCCCTCTTCAGCAAGCGTTTTCATTATTTCTCTCGGTGAGAGCTGAGAAATTCGAACTTTTCCTTCTAATTCATCAGAAATAACATCTTGAGTTAGAGTTTGACTCAACACAATAACAGGCTTCTTATAAGGCCAGTCTCCAAAAGTAAGAACTTTTTCAAAGGTACCTCGTCCCATGATAAGACCATCGACACTGGATATAAAAGTTTCATACCCGAGGTCTTCACCTTCTGTTTTTTCCTGAGGCAGCCAATCAAGAGCATGGTCTTTTCTTGCTATAAAACCATCAAGGCTTGTTGCTATAAATACATGGCCTGTCGTCATGGGTTTAAATTCTCCTTTAGCTTTAAAAATTTTAACGTGCGAGTCATTGACCTCTCCTAGAATTTTTGGACTCCAAAATTCACTAAAAGACTCAAATTTTTTCCTTAATATTGACCTTTTTATTCATAATATTTCTATCCTTCCTGGCATGAACCTAAATTAAGAATACGTGAATCATCAAATCTGTTACGAAATGGGCAGCCATTGAGGACAATAATCCTCTAGACCAATAAAGCCAGCCAAATACAACTCCAGGAATACCATTGAGGAGCAGTACCCTGAAAATTTCAAAAGATGAAGGTGTTGCAAGTTTGAATGCAGCAGGTAAATGACCCAATCCAAAAACAATTGCCACAACGATATTTGTAGCCCACAGGAAAGCCAATCGATTTTGATGACTGATATTAACAATCTTACCAAAAAGAAAATACACCAAAGTAAATAAAAACAATCTTAAGAGCACTTCTTCATTAACAGCACCATATATCGAAGCTAATGCACCTGCCCAAAATGGAGGATGCGCCCCTGAAAGAAGAGAGCTTTGGAAAATGGTGCTATCAAGAATGTAGATTATCAAACCCACTAACACACCCGAAACCATTCCAGGATAAATAATTCCTTTTAAGAGGTGTTCAACATTGAAAGGATACAAGTCTGTTTTTGGTAAAAGTAAGTAACTTACCCAGCAGACAAGTCCAAAAAGAACAGTTGACTGAACAGTAGTGAGAAAGAAAAATTTTATAACCGAAACAGAAGGAGGAATAATATCGAGATGAAACACGTATGGAAGGACAGACCATGAACCAATAATGCATAATATCCAAAGAACAATAAACGTCCGCTTATTGACTACAGTTTCCCTACCCAACATCGTTTTACGACCTTTCAGAGATATTTCGGGACAACATGATTACTTCGGCAGAGGAAAATAAATCTGGAATAGTTGTTACAACTGAAGCGTTTAGAGTTTCTCTATAGATTTTTTGAGCTTCATTGTTAGTCCTGGTTGTAACTAAAACATGCTTCAGTACAGCCCCTCTATTAGCTAACTCTTCTTTAACGAGAGGCAAGGAGAAATTAATGAGATTACTACCCACGCCTTGATTTCTCCATGCAGGCAAAACAGCTATTTGTTCTAGCTCGAGAACTACCTCTTTTCTAAAGCCACTTTTCTCAATCCACTGTATGTATCCGACAATCTCTTCATCGACCTGTGCGACAAAAATTCTGATTCTCGGATGTGCCTTAAAGTTACAGGATACCCATCCTGCGGAGTCGATTTGCCTTGAGAAGGATTGCGAATGAACTTTTGCAACACTAGTCACGTCAGTAGATTCTATCCTACGAATCTTATATTTAGTATCCGTGTTTGTCATTTGTAATTGTGCCATCAGTGTACCGCCAGTAATTTTGAACTCATATCAATTGGACTTGCAACATGGCAAAGTCATTAAAAATGAGAGAATCCAAGTCCTTGTAATACAAGCACCTGACCCTCTCGCAGTTTGGCATACTCGGAGTGGGACTCGAACCCACACGCCCGAAAGAGCAAGGGATTTTAAGTCTAATGTGCTTTCATAATTTTGCGTGATCACACGGAACCTCACTAAACATGCATTTCATCTAGAAAGTATCGTGCCATTATCACGAATTACGTGCAATTACGTAAAATTATGCAGAGTACTGACCCATTTGAGGGGGAATTTTCTAATTTCATCTGTTATATTAAACCTTATACGAAGAGCACTAACGATTTTTTTTCACATTTAGGTTTTTAATTCCCACCATTTACCATCTTTGGTCCAATCGTAATCAGAGGAACCCTTATCGTGAGCTCGTAACTCACTATGAACCTTTCTTATATACTCTTCTAAATCAGTGTTATCTTTTACATTACTGGACTCCCCTCCAGTCAAATCCTGTAATTTCTGCACAAATTCGTCACGTTTATCTGCTACAAATTCGTCGCTTGGTAATTCTGGTTTACTTCCCCACATGCCAAGTCGTGATAAAATTTGTACATATTGGCCTTTCAACCCATCCTCTGGAACTGCATTTGGATCCATCGGGTTAAAAATTAAACCGAAGGGCCTGTTATCTACTCCACCTGGAATAGTCTCGTAACAAGCAGCAAAAGGACTAAGAATAAGTTTATCAAAAGCTTCTTGAGTTCCTCGATCAATAGTGGAAGAGGGGGCTAATTTCTTTTTACTAGGGGTGGCTAAGTCCTTTAATTTTGTGTTTATATCACCTGAGCTGGTCGCACCGTTG
>JAJFMC010000328.1 GCA_021772365.1 Chlamydiota bacterium | reverse complement strand
CCCTACAAGCATGGTGCAGAGCAGTTAAACCCAGGTTGTCTTTGGAGTCAATCATCTTAGGGTTTGCGAGCAAAATGGCATTTACAACATCAATATTTTCATAAAGGCATGCCAAATGTAAAGCTGTTAAACCTTCAGAATTACCTAGAGTAGGATCTGCATGATGTTGAAGAAGCAAAACGGCAGCTTTTTCACATTTTCTGCTTATCAGAAGGTGCAAGGGAAAGGTTTTTCCGTCGAAGGAGGTATTAACAGGAAGTTTTCCGGAGAACCTGTGAAGATAATCACAAATTTCATCTGTAGTGGAAAACTCACAGGTGATATTAAAAATCATTGAATTAAGAGGTGAGTATTCTTCAGGAGTCAGTATTTTCGCGACTTGTGCTCCAACATCCTCCAACCAATACCTGTTATGCACTCCCTGCACCTGCTTTTTCAAAGTAGAATATAAATGGCTCACACCCACTTCATAGGAAGGATGTCTAGGATTTTTCAATAATCCAGCAACTAAACGGGTGAATTTATGAGGAGCATAAATAGAGTTATCCAGCTCAAGGGCAATGTCGAAAACGGATTTTCCGGTTCTGTTAAGTGTGTATGTATATAGTGTTTTCTCGTTACCAAAAATCAAGTTTTGAATTTCTTCAAAGTCACCCCTAAAAGCTGAATGTAGGGGCGTATTTCCATTTTTATCACTAACAGTTAGACTCGGGCGATGTTCTAATAAAAGTTGGACACCCTCAACGTAATCTAACTCACAAGCCACATGAAGAGCTGTTTTTCCATTGATCATCTGCTTGTCAATAAGTTCTGGTTTGCACGCACCCAAAAGGAGTCTTAGAATATTAGTGTTCTTAGTTTCTATGGCTATGTGGAGTGCTGTAGCTTCGTCGCGATACCTGAGTTGTTCATTTAAGTTGGAATGTGGAAGGAGCTTTTCGACTACCTTGTCCCATCGATTTTCGATAGCCTGTAATGTGCATTTGCTAGCATCCGGACTACAGCCATTTTTTAAACAAAACTCTAAGGTGTCGATTCTTCCATATTCCGCCGACAGAGATAAAGCCATTGAACCTTTAAGGTACCTGACGAAAGTTTTTTTCTGAGTACCTTGATTTTGAATTTTTTCAAGGTTGATTATATCTCCAGTGATACATAACCACTCTAGTGACGAGTAGCTGAATTGTTTAGGTTTACTGAATAGAAGGGCTCTCTTACTGATGAGTAAGTCGATAAGAGGTTGATACCCAAATTGACAAGCAACCGTCGTAAGTAACCTTCTCCTGCGAAGTTTAACGGCACTTGACCCTGAGGTGTTATCTATAAATGATAGAAGCTTAGCATCATCCTTAAGGATTATGCTGCGGGCTATTTCATTACGGTGGTCGCGCGTGAAATCATTAACACCATAACTAGGAAAAACATGTTCTAGTAAATTTGCAAAGAAAACCATAGGAGGATCAAAATTTTTCTTGTGAGAGGTCAAGAGAATTTTTTCAATCAAATGATTGATGTCTGGATAGTGTATTTGATTTTTATTAACCTCATTTTGTAAACCATTAATGACGTCTTGTTGGTTATTTAAAATAAACTGTATAGCTAAATCTTGATTTTTATCATCAATCAAAAAGTTATATAATGGCTTGCTTTTAGATTTAACAACGAGATGATCGACTAGAGAGCCGTAGGGACTCTGAGGTTCTTGTTGAGGAGTAACCTCAATCGGAGCAAGACCCTGCTGTATGTTTTGCTGCTGCATCATAGGCAATGGTAGTGCTGCAGGATAAGGAGTAAATTCATGTTGAGTTATAGGAGCGTCTTGTGGATTGTTTTGAGCCTGTTGCTGAGTAAGGTCAAAAGTAAATGGGGTTAAATCACTGGATAATGGAGGAGATTGGGTAAATAGCTCATTTATCCAATCATCAAAATAGCCTGTGTCGTCATTATTAATAGTCATTGTATCTGCTCTTATTTTTGAATATTAGAAATATGATAGTCACAGTAGTATATTCAACAAGCACATTATTATCAATACAATAGGTTAATGCGTATGCGAAATCTGTGAAGGTTTTTTTTTACAAAATGGATAGGATAATAATGTCTATCCTCTAAATAAATTTAAAATAACTCTTTCACAGGAGGGTCTATAGGATGGCCCAAACAATAAATAGTGATTCAAATAATGATAGAGCTGATAGATCTGGTTGCGTTCATAAAACCCCGGCATTTTCGGAATCACTTCGTGGAACGCTGAAAAAAAAGATTGATGAAATCCCCCGAACATCATGGCGATACTAAGATCACACTCATCGTGGCCATAATATGATGCAGGGTCGAAAATAACAGGATCCCCTTTAGAATCTGCCGCTGTATTTCCACTCCACAAATCACCGTGCAACAAAGAAGAGTAATGAATATTTCCCCCAAAGTACTCTGGAAGCCTATCCATTAATTCACTTCCAAGAGACAAGAGCTCATCATCATGATATTTTTGGTTGACGGCATCAAGAAAGTAACCCAACCGATGCTCGCGGAAAAACTTCGTCCAATCATCGGACCATTCATTAATTTGTGGAGTCGTTCCTATAGTATTATCGATGTCAAAACCAAATTTTTCTTTTTTTGCTGAGCTGTGGAGCATGGCCAGCTGATGACCAAGAAGCTCCTGAGTCTTTTGAGTATATGGTTGCAAATCAACGTATTCGAGAACTAAAAAACTTACTCCACCATCCTCTCCGCAATAGAATACATCAGGAACTCGAATCGTCATCGTTTGAGCTATGAGATTGAGAGCGTATACCTCAGCTTTGTACATATTTAAAGCATTACCACTATTGTATTTAATAAAAAATTTCCCTTTGTCGGTCTCGCACGTTAAGCATTGATTCAGCACGCTAAATCCCGATCCTGAAAGAAGACAAACGGACCTACATCCAATTTTTTCCTTTAGGGTTTTCTCGATCAATTTTTTATACATAATATTTTTCTCGCACGTTTTCAGCTTATTCTGACAACTTAAGGAAATAGGAGGGATTACAATGTTCTTAAGTTGAGCATTGCATGTTCATAACGACAATATTTACATTTACTCCATTAGTCGTTATATAAAAAGTATTAGCTTTATTGAGGGTCTATCATGAAAAAACTAGTATTTGGAGCCATAGCTCTAATTTTATCTGCTCAGCCTATCGTTGCAACATGCTATAAATGCGAAGAAATAAAAGAAAAAAATAAAAATCTCCCACCATTGAAATATAAGTATTACGACGATTACCTAGAAGCACTAAAAGCTGAAGGGAAAACTACCTCTGGTGATATCGACTTCGATGACAACACTGACGATTCTGAAGAAAAAGATAACTCATCTGAGGGAATTGCAAAATAAGTTGAAGCTATTTTCTAGAGATTTTTTTTGGCTCGCAAGGGGCGGAGTTCGTAGCCAACCATGCGTTGTTTGCAAGAACGAGTCCGAAGCAAGGCGGAAAAAGGCCTAGAAAACAGCCTAAATATTTTTGCTATTCCCTCATCTAACTGAAATTATTAACGAATGTGGTACGATGATACTTCATGCATTAGACTGAGGGCCGCCGTGAAAGAATCATCTACAGAGAAACAAGAGCCATTCCTTGAGCCAATGCACCCCAAATACCTACCCAAACAGCACACCATTCTTTACATGCCCATCAATTCTGATACAGTCCAAGAAATCCCAGCCAAACAGTTCGATGATTTAACCAATACTCGGTACATATACCACCTTGCTTTCGACTCGAAAGAAACTTACCAAACCATCAAAAAACTCTGTAAGGAAGCAATCGAAAAAAAGGAAAGAGATAAAGGCGCCGAGTGGTTAGGTCTGCGATACCGCAAAGAAGTCCTCGATGGATATGTCAATGATGTTTTCATCAAGTGGATCGATAATCGCTTTGGGTTTGGATTGTTTGCCAATAAAAGGATGGAGGTTGGAGAGTTCATTGGCGAATATGTGGGACTAATACGTCCTGTCACCCACCTCTTCGCCAACGTAAACCCCTACTGCTTTCGCTATCCTCTATACAATATCGGATATCGAGTCTACACAATCGACGCACAGGATATGTTCAACGAAACAAGTTTCACCAACCATTCCAACGACCCAAATTGTGAATCAGTTGTTACAATGAACAATAGCCTTCTCCACATGTGCCTGGTTACAAAAAAGACAGTTGAAGAAGGCGAACAGCTAACATACGATTACGGCAATAATTTGTGGAAAAAACCATTTTAGGATAAGTGTGATATCGCACGATCATAATCAGGTTCTTGGGTGATCTCTGGAACAAGCTCTGTATAAATCACTTTGTCGTCTTCATCAATGATCACAATTGCCCTCGCACAAAGTCCTTTCAATGGCCCGTCTGTGATCTTGATGCCATAATCTTCAGGGAAAGTACTGCGAAATGCTGACAATGTTTCGGAATTGTCAATATCTTCATCTTTGCAGAATCTGTCTTGAGCAAAGGGTAAATCCATCGATATATTGATCATCACAACACCGTCATTGCCGGATAACCTCTCATTGAATTTTTTAGCGGATGTTGCACATACCCCTGTGTCAAGGCTCGGTACAATACTAAGTATCCTTTTCTTGCCTTTGAAGTTTTCTAAAGAGACTTCAGATAAATCTCTACGTATCAACGAAAATTCTCTTGCTTTAGAACCTTTTTCCGGTAAATTTCCCGATAGTGTAATTGCATTACCTTTTAATTTTACTGTTGTCATAACGACTCCCATAATGTTGGTTTAACAACCAACCTATCTCCAAAATATTATTACTGCAAGTAAATCGCAACAGTGACAGGTTTATTTTTTCTGGCAGAAGCAACACCATTGTGATACCTTGGCCAAAGCAAGCACCAATTCACAAAGGCTATGGGAGAATGAGCGCACTGACCCAAGATACAATCGATCGCTATACACAAATCGCTGTAGAAGCTTCAAAACGTGGAAGCAAAGTCCTCTTAGAACACTGGGGGAAACTCAAGCAGATTAAAGAGAAAAGTACAGCAGGAGATCTCGTAACCGAAGCTGATCACCTTTCTGAAGAGTGCGTTCTTAACTACCTTAGAGAAAAATGCCCAAATCATACCATCCTTTCAGAAGAATCAGGATTACACGCTGTTGAGGGTGCAGAATTTATCTGGGCTGTCGATCCGCTAGATGGAACAACAAATTACACCCATCAGGTGCCCATCGTTGCAGTTTCAATAGCTCTTATCTATAAAGGAAACCCTATTGTCGGCGTCGTCTACAATCCTTTTGTCGAAGAAATGTTCGTCGCAGGAGAAAATAGGGGTGCTTACCTCAATGATCAACCCATTACAGTTTCCGATGTAGAAACCCTTGGAAAAAGTATTCTAGCTACCGGATTTGCCTACGATCGTCGCGACACCCCAGATAATAATTATGCCGAATTCTGCTACCTCACTAGCCAAACACAAGGAGTGCGTAGAATGGGTTCAGCAGCTCTTGATCTTGCATATGTCGCATGTGGCCGCTTTGACGGTTTTTGGGAAAGGGGACTCAACGTCTGGGATATCGCAGCAGGTACGCTACTTGTCAGAGAGGCGGGTGGTGTTGTTTCGTCCTACGAAAATGGTCCCATAGACCTAAATTCGGGAAGAATACTCGCCACAAACGGCCTAATCCACGTCGATACAAGCAAAACTTTGCAAAAAGTGCACGATACACTCCCGCCGATCTTGTTTGACTCATAGGCTATATTGGTAGTGGTGATTTTTTGTACTTCCAGTAAAGGTGCAGCATCGTAAGAATGGATAACGTCGTCACCAAAGAAATGGTGATGCAGACAACAAGCGACAACGTCGAGTTAGCCCCAAGCATTAAGCCACTTGCCAAAAAGGCAAGGGAACTACCCAAAATGACCGGTGCAGAATAAACCAGCTGTGTCTTCACGTGATCCATATGGTCACACATCGCACTGGTCGTGGCCATTATCGTCGTTTCAGAAATAAGAGAAATATGATCGCCGCAAACAGCACCCGATAAAATAGCTCCAAAAACAGGAAAAACAATCGGTAGCTGCTCGATGTGTGCCGGTGCAGTGACGTCCATCATCGCCATCACCATCGGCAAAGCTATTGGCAGTAAAATCGCCGTTGTCGCCCAAGAACTTCCCAAGGCTAAAGAGATCAATGCAGCATTCCAAAAAAGGATCAAGGGGATGAGCATGACAGGCACGGATCCCGCAAAAAGAGAAGCCAACCACTCTCCAGTTTTTAACTGTTCGCGAAGAAGCTCGCCCATAGTCCATGACAGAACAAGGATAGCTGCAACAGGGAACATGAGTCGAATCCCTTGGTAGCTGACACGGAAGATTTCCATTGGAGAAAAACGGCGTTTAATAAGGAAATAAGTGACTGTTATACCTAGCGTTGTCATTGCCGACGAAAATAAAACTAAGGAAATAGGGGAGTTCTGCAGGGCTTCCACTAAAGTATTGCTCCCTCCAAATAACCTACTCTCGCCGAGATAAAGTAAAAATGTGAGGGTCGAAAGCATTAGCGTACCAATAGGAATCAGAAAATCAATAATCGTCGCCGAATGCTCACTGGCAGGTTCCATTTCAGAGTGATGGTCCCCCGTTGGCTTGCCTCCTGCTAAGTTGCCGGTCTGTTCAGCGATCTCTTCATGGTCATTCATCAAACTGAACGACAACCTTAACCTAACAATAAACCAAACAGACACAATCAAAGAAATCGAATAGAAAATATAAGGCAAAATATTTAAATAGACGGAATAGGGATTCGCCATCAGCAAAGTTCCCGACTGAAGAGTGCGATGTACTCCATTTTCCGTTAAAAAGCCAATAATCGCCGCTGCCCAGCTAGAAATTGGCGTTATCATTGATAAAGGTGCTGCCATCGAATCGGTCAAAAAAGCTAATTTCACGCGAGGAATGCGAAAACGATCCGTCAACGGTCGCATCACAGACCCTACGGTCAAACTACTCAAGTAGTCATCGATTGACAAACAATGCGACAGAATAATCGTACCGGTCTCTGCGGAACGTTTACTCTTTATTGAAGACTCCACAAAATCAACAAACGCATTGGCGGCATGAGATTGACGAATAATCTCAATGATAATCCCCAAAATCAATACAAAGGTAACGATAAAAAAATTACTCGCTTCAGTGAAAGTTGCTACAGAAAAAACTTGCTGTAACTCAGTATTATTCCATATTCCCTCAAATACCAAAAATCCGGTACCTATTGGATCACCACCCGTAGCGATGATCGCTGCAATCACCAAACCGGTAAATAGTGAAAAACAGATCCGTTTCGTCAGAAAACCAAGGATGAAAACAATGATAGGGGGGACTATAGATATCCAAGACATACTGTAATTCTTAAAGCACCCTCTGTTGAATGTTGTTTCTACTCATTACGATTAGTCTCTTTCAGAGAATGTGACAATATATTATTTGATAAAAACTTGTCTATTCAGTTCATTCTTAGAAAGAATATAATAATATTATAGTGGTTATTAGGGTATAAAATCAATGTATTATTTTATACTCAACTTTTGAATTCACTTGGGTTTAAAGCGTTCCGCAGTTCCCTCTATCACCTAGAAAATAGAGGGTATGCACGACATGTCGTGGCTTCACGCTGACTTCCTGTAATTAAAAAGAAGTCAAAATGAGGATTGTTGATGTAAAAATTTTCATCTTTATCGTTAATTCGTGCTCCATTTTGTGTGCTTATATAGATCTTCGATGTCAGCTTTAAATTTGAGTGCCTGTTGATCACAAGCCACACACTTCCATTACTCAAAGTGACAATACTAAATACATGGCTATAGTGAAAATAATGGTAATCACCTTTCCAGGAAAAATTGAGAGTGTTACGAGTGGAAGTTGTTAGCCCAGGGTGAAACGGAGTGGAACCCGAGGTAAATGGATAGAAAAATAGAGCTGCGGAAGTAGCAAAAGTGTTTTTGCTTTTACTGAGGAAGTCATGGCAACAGAATAGTCTTTCAATAAAAAACAAAAGCATTTTTGTTACTCCAAGGTTCCACTTCATTCTGTTTAGGGAAACTGACTATAAAATCGTGGAACGATGCTATTTCTCCTGGGGTGAAGGTGGTAATTAGGGTCATTGGGTGGCAATTAGCGCAATAGTTGAGTCTGAATACAATCCATCGAAACCTTAGAAGCATCTATCGCTACCGATTGATGTTCTTTTTTAAACCATAGCATTCCCGTTTGGGTAATAGAAGGTTTCACCCATGATTCGATTAATTTGATAATTGAACTTGTGTAACTGTATACACTGGATTGATACTGCTTATACTCCGTTAATGTTGGAGCGGTAAATCCCAGCAATTTTTTAATTACATGTTTTCTGTTATTCGTCCAATTAGACTCAAGGGAATTGACAATCTGCTCCTCTAAGTTAATCCAGTCTGCTCCCATTTGCGGTCTCTTCTGAGCAAGGTTCTGATACTGACTTCGATAGGCTTTCTTGTAGGCCGTCTGTACAACATCATGTGCCCAGTTTTTAATG
>JAJFMC010000327.1 GCA_021772365.1 Chlamydiota bacterium | reverse complement strand
ATTTTTGCGTAAATCTTTTCAAGTAATCGAGGCACTATCACAAGAACGGTTGGATGTAGCTCGCGGGCTGCATCTCCTACTGTTGTGATATCGCGAATGTAGTATATGGGTATTCCCCATGTTACCATTAGGAAATTAATGGCTCTTGCAAATATATGGGCGAGGGGTAGAACACTAAGATATAGCTCTTCTTCCCATTTGAAAGGGTCAAGGTGTACTAGTCCGACAATATTCTGATGTGTCAACATCACACCTTTTGGAAACCCGGTACTTCCACTCGTGTAAACAATTGAAGCCAAATCATCAGGCTTAATTTCGTCACGCATATTTTCATATAAGTTCGGCTCATTATGCTGTAAAGCTAACCCCTGCTCGCAAACCTCTTCATAGCTGGATGCTGCATGAATGACTAGCTTGTCATATAAGCTGATAACCACTTCAAAATGACTTGCATGTGCTGCGTACATATCCCACTGTTCTTCGCCAGAAACGAAGATATACTTTAAGTTTGTTTGGGATATTTCGAATTCGAAATTCTCATTAGAGATGTTTGCAAACAGTGGAACGGTCACCCCTCCACACATCATGATCGCGCAGTCGGCAATAGTCCATCGTGGAGATGAATTAGCAAGAATTCCGACTTTATCGCCTTTTTTCACACCTAGCTTTCGAAGGCCTAATGCTAGGTTCCTGACTTGTTGAGTAAATGTATCTGAAGATACTGACTCCCAATCACCCGTTTCAGTTTGGTAGTTGAAAGCATTCTCTTTAGAATACTCTTTTTCAGCATGTCGCAAAACTTCTACGACTGTTTTGAAAGGTTTCATAGCGTCTCCTTACGGCCTTGAATATACCCAAAAAAAATCAAATCAATTCCAGGGCCTTTCAATTTTTTTATATAACACAATGTTAATTTATTTTTTCAAATATAATATCAACATGTACAAATCGATAGAGGCCCATTGTTTCAATGTAGTTTAAGCAAGTGTTGTGCCAAGTTCTGTGGCACTGACTTAGTAGCTGAACGTTGAATATCAACGGAATGGAGTCCGGCATAAATAACAGCTTCGCTACCATTATTTTCCAATGAGTAGACGAATGGAAAAACTTTCTCCCAGAGACGAATCTCTTGTTTAAGAATCTTAGAATCCGACCAGGTATTAGCTGTTATCCAACCGTTCGGAGATAGCAACCCTCTAAGAACTTGCAGGAAAGGCACCTCTTGAAAATAGGCTATAGGTCCATCCGAATCGCATAAATCAAGGAATATTAAATCATATTCACCTGAAAATATGTTAGCTACATTCATGGCATCTTGATGATAGACTGTGATGTTTTGACTCTTAGGGAGATAAAAATAATCGCGCGCTATCTTGATAATCTCCTCCGAACATTCTACTACGTCCTGCTGCACATCGGGATAATACCGGTGAATATATGCGACTTGACAAGCGCCACCTAGCCCTAAAATGAGTATTTTCTTTGGAAGACCACTTAAAAAAAAAAGTGATGCTACCATCTGTTGCTGATATGGTTGTAACAGTACTGTTGGATCATTTAGCTGAAAACGACTGTGTATAATCGAGCGATCAGACTGTAGACTACGCTGCCCGCCTTTTTCCAAGACCTCTAAATGCATTCCCTGGTAGTCACAAGTGTATAAACAGATATATTCCGAGTCTTTCATTAAAAAGCCCCTTAAACTATATGGGACACCTCGGTATCCTGACTATATTATACCATAAATAGCAATAAGTTAAAACATGTCTATTACACAAGTATTTAGCATTTAAAAAAAATACGGTTTCTGGTAGTATGAACGATTTCAAAATGAAGGGAGTCACCTAATTATGAGTAGTTCATCAATATGCAGTTTTGGGACATATAACATCTTAAATCCATACCACGCCGTCAAGTGGCAAACGAAAGATGGCTTGAACGATGAGGCAATGTTTCAGCCTGCACAAAATCTCAAAAAAGCGGCTGAAAGCCTGGCATGGATGCAATACAGCAACTGGGAAGAAAGAAAAAATCAGGTAGCTATAAACATCATGCATGCGAGTATTATTTGTCTCCAAGAAGTCGCAAGGGGAACACTCGATGATCTCGAAGAGGTGAATAGTAGTTATGAGACAGCATTGCTCGCCTGTCACCATGCCTCTACTCCGTTTGGTAAACACGGAACAGCCATCGTATACGATCGCTATAGAGCCGAGCTTTTGGAAAGTCATGAGGTGAAGTTCGAGGGGTGTGAATGTACTCGTTCTGCAGTGTGTGCAACCTTCAAAATACAGGACAAAATCATCCGAGTAATGAGTATTCACCTCAAAGGTTATAACCCTAACGAAGAGAACGTAGAAAAGAAAGAAACATCCAAAAAAATCGGGCTTGACGAACTAAAAACCTATGTCGCTGATGCAGAGACTGACTCCGAGAGCCTCGATGGAATCGTTATTGCAGGAGATTTTAATGAAGATCCTTCAGAAAAAATTTCTTCCTTTTATCGTGCAGGATACCTTGAAAAAAAGGGATATATCAGCGATAAAAATATTACAGCTACAGAACCGGGAACGGGAAGACGTATCGACTGGATATACTACAAACCAATTAAAACCAAAAAATCTTCGACAACACTATCTTCCCTCGAGTTGGAGAAAGATCAAATTCAAAGCTCCGACCATCTCATGACTGGTACGGAAATAGAGTGGGTATAAAAACCTTAAAGGGTAGGCTATGCAATTGATATTAGAACAGATACAGACTGGTGGTGATAGGAATTTCGGGTATCTGCTTGGCGATCGCAATAAGGGTGTCGCAGCCCTGATCGACCCGTCATACGCTCCGGAACGACTGATTGAACGTGCCACGGAACAGGGGCTAAAGGTCGAATGGATTCTCAATACCCACGGCCATCACGATCATATTAATGGCAATGAAACGGCGAAGAAACTCACGGGAGCTAAAATCGCTATCTATGAGAGATCTTCTGTTTCATATGATGTGGGAATTGTTGACAACGGCGAGTTATCCATCGGAGACATCCGCCTTTCATTTCTTCATACCCCTGGTCACTATCCTGATCATATGGTCATCTATAGTCCTGATTACCACTTCGCTTTCACCGGCGATCACCTATTCGTTGGTAAAGTCGGTGGTACAGCAACCGAAGAGGCTGCTAGAGAAGAGTTCGAGAGTATTCAGAGAGTATACCGTGAACTCCCATCTCACACAACCGTATGGCCTGGACATAACTACGGCTGCCGACCATCATCAACACTGGAGTTGGAGCGTGCTTGTAATCCTTTTGTACAGTGTGCGACTTTTGACGAGTTTTTAAACCTCAAAGCGAACTGGAGCGAGTTCAAGACAAGCCGTGGCCTGATGTAACCTGGGAAGGGCATAGACCCCGATTGCTTCTCTGCCGGAAACAATAGGTAATCAGAGTCTAGGTTCTACTTTATTTTTTTCTATAAGAACTCTATAAGATTGAACACATATTCCCTTGTAAGCTTCTGTCGATAACAGCTAAAATCTCATCAATAGATGGTCGGTTTGTCGGGTCTTCGTCTAATGCCCTAACCATCATATTTGCTACATTTCGTCCATATTTCGACCTGAATGCACTTAACCCTTGAGGATTTCTATCACCTATTGCAGGGAAGATTTCTTCCGGCGGAACATTGTAAGGCAATTCTCCTGTTAAGGCCATCCATAAGCTGGCGGAGGTTGCATAAATATCTCTCTTTTTTTGCAGATTTATCCATTCCGCATGATTGTCTTTATCAAGTGCTAGTTCGAGTCGATTCCAGTCTCCTCCAGTGAAGTAACCCAACGATGCAATCGTTCCCAGGGGTAAATTGAGCAAATTACTTTTATTTTCCAGTGTCATTTCTGTTTTGGTATTTTTTGCATCTCCGAGGTCAGCAACAACAAAATTGAACACAGCATCTCGAACCTCTTCTACAAATATATTATCAGCCTTGATATCTCCATGGATGGTAGCTCCTTTCTCAGGCGTGTCCGTGTGCAATGTCTTGAGTCCAGTAAACAACTGTTTCATCATCATAAGACCTTGCCTCTTTGTAAACTGTGATGCATTAAATTTACCATTATCCAGGGCCTCAACCAGATCACCTCAGTTGTACAGTTTTTGCATGTAACCTACGACCCTTACACCAGACTCTCTTCCGGTAATTCTGAAAAATGCATTTGGGGCTGCCTGGAGTCCTTCTTTAACACCACCCTGATGAAATTCATTTAGTTTAACCGATTCATTATACACATCGCCTTCAGCTTTGTCCTGATGATGGGCATCGCGCGGCATTGCAAATTTAAAGGCTGCAAAACATCCGTTTGCGACATCTTCGACCTTGTGAACGATTCCGAAACTTCCTCGTCCCAGGTAATTTGAATTCCCATCTGGTATTTCAACCCTTCCACACCACTTAGCAATATGGAGGGAGTCATTCTCTCGTTTTGCCAGCAAGTGCCAATTGGAGTAGTTCTTCATTTTTACTTCTACGCCTTGCTGATTTTCATCTTGAAGATTCGCAAGTTGCAGAGTAGTGTGTCGAACAATTTTCATGAGTAAATCTTTGGTAAGTCCCTGGGCAGCGTGCCCCGAATCTTTTGCACTAAGCGTGCCCGATACACCTGAACTTGCGTCAACTTCATAGTTGGCAAATACTTGCTCGTAATCTACCCTTGCGCGTTCTATAACTTCGCCATATTTAGCTCGTTTTCGGCTGATATATGATTTGAAAACTTCACTGCCTTCATCTAATTTGGCTCTTAATTTTTCTTCGGATACTAGGAGTTCGCGTGACAGTTCTGGAATATCCGGTGTTTCAACTACCTGATAAGAAGAGTCTTCTATTATTTTTCGGCCAACCATTTTGTTCGCTGGGGCTAATATAGTCGATGATATCCGATGGATATTTTCAGAGCCTTGTGGTTGCCCTGCACGCATACAAGGAAAGACGAAATCTATAACCCCATTAGCAAGAGCGCTGAAAAACCCTTTCACAGAATTCCATATCTCTCTGAGTTTACTTGGACTGTCACCAATCGATTCTTCAGAATCAGGAAGTGTGATATCTGAAAATATACGAGTCTTTGGCGAGTCGTCAGCATATCCAACCTCTCGGTCAGAGCTATCTAAATACTCGGAAAAAGCATTATTTCTATC
>JAJFMC010000326.1 GCA_021772365.1 Chlamydiota bacterium | reverse complement strand
ACAAGTGATAGGAGGCCTTACGAGCATGAGAAAACGGATAATTGCTTGTTTCCCACTCTCGGTCCAGAAAATATACGAGTTGGAAGCATGATCTGCTCAATGTGGGGTGGAACGGTGCAGAACCTATTTATGAAGAAGTATATACTATATTCATGATTACAGCTTATGCGTTATGCGGGTTGCATTAACCGGGTGATTCTCCTTGCAGCCTCTTGGATTGCCTCTTGGGTGCCGAATGCGCTCATGCGTAGAAACCCTTCACCGGAAGGACCAAATCCTATTCCTGGTGTTGTCACTAGATGGGCTTCTTGAAGTAGTTTGTCGAACATCTCCCAAGAGCTCTGACCGTCCAGATCTATCCATAGATAGGGAGCATGCACACCGCCGTAGCATTTGAGGCCTGTAGATTCGACAGCTTCACGCAGGGTATCTACATTGTGTAGGTAATAGTCGACAAGTTTTTTTCCTGCTTGCATACCTTCATCAGTTAGCGCTGCTAGCCCACCGGCTTGCGCTAAGTTGCTTGCTGCGTTGTAAACGGTTGTCATCACCTTCATCCAGTCATCACGAACAGGTGTTCCATCTTCGAAGCATAAAGCTTTTGGTACTACTGTCCAGCCTAATCGCACTCCTGTGAACCCAAAAAATTTGGAAAAAGATCCCGTTTCAAGGGCCACTTCTTTCGCGCCTTCAATTTCATAGATACTGCTCGGAAATTTTGCATCGCGAATAAAGGCCGAGTAAGCGGTGTCGTAGACAATAATGATCTTATGTTTTCTGGCGACGGATACATATTCTTCGAGTTGTTTCTTCGTAAATACTTGGCCAGTCGGATTGTTCGGTGAGCATAGGTAGAGAACATCCACACCTTGTAGGTCTTCAGCCTTTGGACAGAAATCGTTGTCAGGTGTACACGGTAGGTAGCGGATACCGGTATACTGTCCCGACTCTTTATCTGTGTGTCCCGACTTTCCAGTCATGACTGTCGATCCGACATATGCGGGGTAGCTTGGGTCTTGGACGCCAATCGTACAATTGCTACCAAACAAGATTTGCAGTCTTCCAATATCGCATTTCGATCCGTCTGAAACGAACACTTCATCGGGAGAAATCGCTCCGTTATACATTTTTTCTGCGATTCTTTCGCGCATCTCTTCTCTTCCAAACGAAGGCTCGTATCCCGTGTATGTTTCTGAACGGTTGAGTTTATTAGCTTCAGCGATAAAAGCCTTTGTAATGATATCGGGAATGGGTTGAGTCGTATCGCCAATACCTAGGCTAATCAGTTGGGCATCGGGATTTTCTTTCAGGAATTCTTGTTTGCGTTTTGCGATTTCAGCGAATAGGTAGCTACTTTGTAGTTTGGCGATATCTTGATTTCTTTTAACCACGTTTTTCTCCTACGTCGTTAGGTGTTCTGGGATAATAACTTTATTTAGAATATCTTCAAGGTTTTCTCGTTTACGGATGAGGTAGGCCTCTCCGTCGTTCACAAGGACTTCAGCAGCACGAGGCCGTGTGTTGTATTGCGAGCTCATTCCGTATCCATATGCACCGACATCGAGGAAAGCAAGGTGATCACCGGGTTTTAACTTTTCCGGTAATTTTCTTCCCTTACTAAAGAGGTCGGTGTTTTCACAAATCTGCCCCACTACATTGTAGGGACATGTGTTTTTCCTATCCATTCCGTTCGTGGGAACGATATGGTGATACGAATCGTATAATGCGGGTCTTAGTAGGGTGTTCATTCCTGCATCAACACCGAGGAATGTTGTTTCGCCTTCTTTTAGCGATGATACCGTTGTAAGGAGCACACCTGCATCGGCAACGAGGTACCGACCGGGTTCTTGTATGAGCATGGGCTCTGGGATATCATACTCTTTGAGCTTTGCACGTAGCATGTCGACGACACAACGTGCCACTTTGTCGATGTCTAGTTCCGGATCTTCCGGTTGGTATGGGACACCTAACGACCCACCGATGTTGATGAATTCGAGTGTAATACCAAGTTTCTGCACCACAGGACCGATGATATCCATCAACATTTCCATTATTTCAGCAAAATAGAGTGGATCGTGAACGTTTGATCCTGTCATCATATGAACGCCGAAACGAGTGACACCACGACGTTTTGCTTCGGCATAGGCATATTCGACTTCGCTTGCTTGAATACCGAATTTCGCGTTCGGACCGGCGAAAATCAACCCTTCTTTACCGCTAGAGCCCATTCCTGGGTTTACTCGAAAACTAAGCACTTCAGGAGTGTTTTCTTCATTGATCAACTCAAGATCACGAACATTCTCTAAATTGAGAATGATCCTACGGTCTATAGCTTCTTGTATGGATGCGGGAGTGGGAAATACAGCGGTGAATAGCTGCCTTCCTGACTCTACACCTAAAGATCTTGCGATCTCCGTTTCTTCGAGGCATGAGCAATCCATCCCTGCACCTTCTTCAGCCAATATTTTAACGATTGCCGGATTGTTATTGGCTTTTACAGCGAAGAAAACATGATAGTTCGAGTAGTACTTTCGAAAGGTCGACTGTAACCGTCGAAAATTTTCACGTATGCGATTTTCACTATACACGTAGAGGGGAGAGCCATATCTTTCCATGAGCGCACTAGCGGAACAACCATCGATGACGAGGTTACCATCTACATTTTGTAATTGGTGCACTGAATGCCAAAAGTGTGTCATGACTCCCTCCTTGTCGTTGGATGAAGGTTTACATACCTTTGAAGGATAGTGCTTAAAGCTCTTAAGTTATCCTCTTCCATCTCTGTCATGGGTAAACGACACTGCCCTGCAGGAAGATCCCATAATGTCATGGCCGCTTTGATGGGGATAGGGTTTGCCTCTATAAAAAATGCTTTGAATAATGGAAGAAGTGAGTAATGTATTTCTCGCGCTTCTTCAATATTGCCATTTATCACCGAATTGACAAGCCTGACCATTTCACCGGGTATCAAGTTAGAAGCGACAGAAACCAATCCTCGCGCTCCCAAGGTTATCATGGGAAATGTCAACGCATCGTCACCACTAAGGATCGATAGCGGGTGATTTTCCCCAAATGAATGGACCAACTCTTGTAGTTGGTTAATACTGCCTGTAGCGTCTTTTAACGCTACGACACGTTCCAGCTGTGCCAACCTAAGTATCGTCGCTGTCTCGATCATCGTCCCTGTCCGCTTCGGTACATTGTACAAGCAGATAGGTAAACTTGTTCGGTCATGAACAGCGCGGATGTGTTGGTAAACCCCTTCCTGCGTAGGACAATTATAGTAGGGAGTGACAACCAAAGCTACATCGACACCTAGCTCTTCAGCTTCGATCGTGTTAGCAACCGTCATCTCAGTGCTATTGGACCCCGTTCCAACCCATACGGCCACTTTTCCTTTGCCTACCGCCACTGCAATTTTAATGATCTCGACACGCTCTTCGTGGGAAAGGGTAGGTGTTTCACCCGTCGTTCCCAAGACTAGAATGCCGTCGACACCTTGACGGATCTGTTCTTTTAAATTTTCTCTTAATCCTGCATAATCGACTCCTTCATCATTGAAAGGGGTGATGCAAGCTGTAATTGTTCCACTAACGTCTGTCATGGCTAACTCCTCCTAACATATCTTCCATGTTAAATAACCCTGTGCGTCCGTGCAACCACTTGGCAGCGGTTAAAGCTCCTAAGGCAAAATCATTACGATTACGTGCTTGGTGTGTCACAGTAATCGTGTCTGCTGCAGAATCCATAATGACCTGGTGGGTCCCTGGAATTGATCCACAGCGAATACTTTGGACATGTAATTCGTCATCATGAGGCTGTCGTTGTAGACAGTCGGTGACGATTCTTTTTTTTCTGTCGACTTCGTCAATCAAGATATTAGCGATCGCCTTAGCTGTACCCGATGGGCTATCTAATTTTTTACGGTGATGGTGCTCCATTAAAGCGATATCGTAGCTAGGCCAGTCATTAACCAATGAGGCTGCGTAGGCGGAAATCTTTTTAAATAGATTCATGCCGATACTGAAGTTGTCGGAGTAGAAGATGCCGATGTTATCGCGATCGGACAGCTCTTTAGCTTGAGGTAGTAAATCATACCATCCGGTTGTTCCGACAACGACAGATTTTCCATACTCACCGAGCATGTTCATGTTACTAACCACTTCGCTAGGCTCAGTGAAATCGATGCATACATCAGCATTTTCCACAGCCTGGGGGATCAGTTCTTGCCACTGCGCTTTTGGGTGGTTAGGATCTATTCGTGAGGTAATCTCAATGCCATGTTCATTTGCAATATTATCTATTGCCTGGCCCATACGGCCATATCCTATCAGTGCCACTTTTAACATGTCTCTACCTCGTAATGTTCGCGATTTTCTATCAGACTGCCATGAACGGTTGTGACCACTTCGTCTGCATGCTCTTCATCCACTAGGAAGCATACATTACGATCAGATGCTCCGCAACAGATCAATCGTATGATTTGATCGTCTAGCGAAGAAAAAGCTTGGCTGATAAACCCTTGTTCTCTTGTCAAATCATGACCAATAATTCCGATCAATGCCAGATTTTCCTCGATTTCGATATGAGCAATTTCCTTTAATTCGCAAAGGACCTTGTCATTCAGGTGCTCCGGATTGTCGATAGTGATCGATACCTTCACCTGACTCGTCGTCACCAAGTCAACGGACAAGTCATGGCGGGCTAACGCGTCGAAGAAACGCGCCAAGAACCCTCGAGCTTGAAACATTTTGAGGTTGCTAGCAGTCAATAAGGTTTGGTTCTTGCGAACGACAACAGCGCGCACAAGTGGCTGTTCGCCGACGGACTGACGAATCCATGTGCCGCCATCATCAGGTGCAAAGGTCGAACCTACAAATATAGGAATATCCTGACGAACAGCAGGCCATAGAGTAGCAGGGTGTAGAACTTTCGCTCCGTATGTAGCCATCTCTGCTGCTTCATGAAATGATAGCTCGGGAAGTGACTTGCTGGTTGGTACAACAGATGGATCACAGCTGTAGATCCCTGCGACATCGGTCCAGATCCTTAGCTCTTCAGCAGCCAATGCCTCAGCCAATAGTGCCGCACTATAGTCGCTGCCACCTCGGCCTAGCGTCGTGGTTATTCCGTCGCGTGTAGCGCCGATAAAGCCTTGTGTGACGACGACCTTTCCTGATTCTAGGTGGGGGGTGATATGCTCCTCTACAGCTTTTTGTATCGCAACCGGATCCGGTTCGGCTTGTCCGTGATTGTCGTTGGTGATAATCACTTTTCGTGCATCAACAACGGCGCTATTGATGCCTTCGCGATTCAATGCTTCCGCGAGTAACAAAGAGGATAGCCTTTCTCCTGTCGTCAACAACAGGTCCATTGAGCGGGAAGAGACTTCTTGCAAAAGAGCCATTCCTTCAAGACGCATGCGCATTTCTTTGAGAAGCGACTCCATGGAATCGCGCACATCTCGCGATACTCCGATCTGATCGGAAAGAAGGCGATGACGTAATTCTATGATCTCAAACTGTGATTGCACCTGATCTTTACAGTGGCCAGCTGCATTGGTGGCTAGGTTCAGCAAAGCATTCGTCACTCCCGAAAGAGCAGAAGCAACAATGACATTAGCGGGGCTATGTTGGCAAAGCACTTTGATGGCTTGCCTCATTGCGGGGGCGTCTCGTAGACTTGTTCCCCCAAATTTTGCGATGATACACATCGTTTGTTCTCCTTAAATAAGGAGAGCAACTGTAAATGGATATGGATTGAATCAATAGAAGATTTCCACAACCTGAAGCTCTCCACGTTAATAACGTGACAGACCCAGAGTTTCACCCCAAAGGCCCAACGAAAAATCCTTCAAAGTTGGATTACCGCTTCGGCGCAAATACCCATTGTTAGCTCTCATTGGAGACTTTGACTCCTAGAGCTAACTACCTGTTTTGCGCTCCTCTTCTAGTGGTTAACTAGAATAATTAACTCAATAATATAATTTTAGTTAATTAAACGCAAGGTTATTGTTATTAAGTGTGTTGTGTAAGTATATTTACGGGATAGAAAAGTTGGGTCATTCTATCGTGTTGAAATGTTAGTGAAAATGGCCTACCTCCGCAACACCGTGAACAGACAATGTCGTCAACTTAAGCCCTTTCACTATTTCCGAAGCTCAATTTGTCTACCGATTTATCCCGGATTACACCCCGATGTCATTGAATTAAAATAATCACTGACCACTCAAGATCCTGCATCACCGGATAGGTCGCGCGTAGCGCCGTGGAGTAATGCAAGAATTGCTTTTGTTGTTTAGAGAGTGTTGCTCAAGTAATTCTCATTAGTGAAAAAAGCAATTCTTGCTTTACTCCAAAGCCCTGCGGGCGACCTATTCGGTGGTGCAGTGTCTTGTGAAACAAGTAATTATTTTAAGTTGACAACACACCGTGAACAGAAATTAGCTTACGGTATATGCCCCGTTTGGGCGACAGAAGAACATTTCAGAGATTAGATGCCCAAATCTTGAACCTGATTGAGTATAAATGACTTTGACGTAATAAGCCCATTTACTCTATTGTCGAGTTTGATTCATAGATAAATGGGAGGACACCATGACTATTTCATCACCAAATTTACCCGTTAAGGACTATGACCTCAAACACACAGACCTAAACGTTGTGGCTACTCTTAAACTTGAGTACAGTGCAAAAACATATACTGTAAAAGTGTATTACGAGAGCGAGTGGGAGCCTTCTGATGACTGTGATGAAATAGCATCTACCATTCGTAGTGTTAAGAGTGCTTTGGGTGTCTTCATGTCACAGCTGGAAGACGACTCACTCATTACACTCACCAATGAAAATAAACTCCTGATTGGAAAAAATGGTGAGGATGATAAAGACTCATATGATTTTTCATTCAAAGATTGCCTCCCTGCAGACCATGTGGAAATCTATGTTGGGGAAATTGAAGAAGAGTATTATGCAAGTTCTTCTGATGAAACGGATCTTGACGAACTTTTAGACCCCAAATATTCTGAAAATGATACTCTTCTCAGTGAAAGTTATCTTGAAAGAGCTAAGGAAGAAACTAGAACAGGTGTTAATCCCGAAACACTAAAGCCCCATGTACCTATCAAAAACTCTACAATTTCAAAATCCGCGCAAAAGAATCTTCAGAGCGAATCGAAGGGGTTTTCTCATATGATCGCTCCAAGAGATGATGGGGATTGTGGGATTTCTGCTTTTTTTTGTATTTTAGTCGCTGCTTTCGTGCAAGGGGTGGTTGATAATGAGAAGGTTACGTTGGTGTCAAAAAGTACAATGCTTTGGGCTGAAACTTCTGGAATTACGAAAAATCCATCCTTACTAACAGCACTAGAAAATGGGTTGAGCCGAATTGAGACGTTGAGTAAAAATCCATCGCAAGCAAAGTTGAGGGAGTTGGTGAAAGATCCTTATGATTACGCTTCTGTAAATTTCACTCTCCGCCAGATAGCTTTG
>JAJFMC010000325.1 GCA_021772365.1 Chlamydiota bacterium | reverse complement strand
GAAAAAACATTATACAGACATTTTCTTGTCGTAAACGACTTTTTTACACCCATCTGCTAAGCCTCGATTTTCGGTAAAGGGTTGAACCCTTACCTTCAAATCGAGGCTACGCATCTGGGCGCAAAAAAGACCGTTTACGACAAGTTTGGGGTAGCAATCAGGGTCTTTGCGCGACCTATAGTAAATTTTTCGTGAATACAGACTTTAACCCAGGTGACTGCGGATCATCCAAGCAATCTTCTCGTGATCACGCGTCCTTTGAATCAAGAGATCAGCTGTTGCTTCGTCCTTAACATCCTGAGCGTCATCAATCCACTGCGCAAGTTGATGGATTATAGATTCGTGGTCAGAAAGAAGCGTGGTCAACATATCATTTTCTGAAATCTCACCGGTAGACTCATGAATGCTTGATAGCTCTAAAAACTCTTTCATACTTGAGGGCGGTCTAGCCTGGAGGATGCGGATCTGTTCGGCTATTTCATCGATCGAATTAGCAAGGGCCGTATATTGCCCTTCAAAAAAAGTATGAAGCTGTTGAAATCGTGGGCCTTTCACATTCCAGTGAAAATTCTGTGTTTTCACATACAAAACGTATGTATTGGCTAGTAAGAGTTTAAGGTCTCCTCTCACTTTTTCGCTAAGATTCCTAGACGATGATTGAATAGTGGTATTCATGACACATCCCTCATAACTTTCTGTTTTATCCTTTCTCAACAAATAGTATATTCAATGGATATATTCAATGTATTAAGGAGAGTTTCGATGACATCAAAATTTCAACGTATCCAAACTGAACTAGCACCAAAAGCGGTAGGTCCCTATTCTCAAGGAATTATAGTTCGGTCGGGAGCTGAACAGGTCTTTGTTTCCGGTCAAATACCCCTAGACCCAGAATCAGGGAAACTCGTAGAGGGAGATATTAGAACGCTTACACACAGGGTGATAGATAATCTTGAGGGGGTTCTCAAAGAAAGTGGTGCAACCCTCTGTGACGTTATCCGAGTAGAAGTATTTCTGACGGATATGAATGACTTCGCCGCTGTTAACGAAGTGTATGCCAAGCGTTTCGTTGGCGACCCACTACCTGCTAGGCAAGCTGTACAGGTCGCTGCACTACCTCTAGGTGTCTCAATTGAGCTTTCCTGCATCGCCATCATCAACAGTTGATTGTTGACTCCAAGAAGATATCTGATCCTCCTGTGGCTGCTGCGGTGGGAGGAGAAGAAAATGGCTCTTTTGCTTTATTAGGCTCTCGATGTACTGCTTCGTTTCGATGTATCCTGCGCGTTCATTTTGAGCGAGCTCATGTTCTTGAAAAACCTTGAAGGTTTCATTGCAATGTTGCTGGTATTGTTCTAGAGACCCCTGAGCAGCCTCTTTGGCTTGAAAATATTCCGTAATGAGTTTATGGAAAATGTTGTTAAGTTGGGTTTCAAAGCCTGTTGCGTAGGTTTTACTTTTTATCATCTTGACTGCTGGCACTAAGTAGCTGGTGTAAAAGGATGGCGGTTGATCTTCCTTCAGCTTTGGATCGAGGACTTTCGGTTCTTCGAAGCATAATTCCGTCATCTTCTCTTTCGATTGTAACAACGTCGAGTGGATAGCTTGAAATTGCTCATCGCGCTTAGTAAAAGAACTTTCAAGTAAGCCTTTCTGAGCTTGAAAACTTTCGGAATTCCCTTTCCTTTGTAGATTCAACTCGCGAAGCATCGAAAGTTTACGTATAGCCAATTTATGGGTTAAAAAAACTAGTTTGCTGATGTGTATATCAATGTTTTGTATTGCCTCTTTTGAGGTAGGTTGACTACAAGAATTGTCGATTTCTTCACCTAATGTATCGTAGTGATCCCAAGTTGTTTTTTTTGAAAGTGTTAAAGGCTCAGAGGGGAAACAGTCTGCAGCAAATTGTTTACCATCAGGAAGTGTGCTAAAGATTGAGTGTTTGATATCGTAAGCTTTGGTGTACAGTTCCTGGAGTTTATCGAAGGCAATAGCATCTTTTGCCAACGCTTCTGTAAAAACTTTTTGAGCTACATCATTCGCTGCGTTAAGTTTGCACTCGATCTGACTGATTTTTGAGTTTGCTGTAGTCACTGCCGTTGTCAGACTTTCGGAATGCTTGCGTAATTGACCTACTGTGCAAAAAGATAGCGTTTCTCTATCGGGAATTTTAGGTTCCTGTTGCTCCCAGTATGATGAAAAATACCCGTACCAACCTTGGGATTGTTCTTTTCCTTCTGTAACTGTCATGGTTATTCACTCTCCTCTAATAAGTGCCCTTGCATGAATGCTTTATAGGATCGGAGCAAATAAAATCCATCGTTTTTTTATTTGGTGTTTATGATACTATCCGAAATATGACAAGGAGGTCGATAATGAGTAAGTTTTTTACCTTACTAGCAGTTAGTCTGATCGCTATTTCAGCATACCAAACACCTCTTGAAGCTAGACGTTACCACTCAAATGTGTCTATTGGAATAGGCTATTCACAGCCTGCATATTATGGAAGACCTAATCCTACAAGATATTATGGTGGGTGTCCTCGCTACGCCAGAAGAATCCCTCCGGTCTACGCTTACCCTCACACCGTATATTATGGCCCGCCGGGGATTGTGTACGAAGAAATCTATCCTAACACTTCTTGCTGCGGAGGATGGTATTATTAACGACTTCGGAATGGAGTGATTTTTGTATATGCCTCCAAGAAGCCCGTAGCAACTCTTGGGTATTCGTAGATGATCGCTAACAAGTCGGCGCGGGAAAGGGTTAATAGTTCTGTATTCACTTCGCCTTTTGCCTCATACTCCCTAGTACTACCGCTAAATACCGCTTCGTCACCAAAAACCTCTCCGGTCTGTAGCGATGCTAGTAAAGCTCCTTGCTTATTGGCGATTGTCACCTTTCCTTCGGTAATGAAATACATGCTATAAGCTTGCTCACCATGTTCAAAGATGACTTCGCCTGCGCGTACATGTGTAGGATGCATTTTGTCGGCAATAGGAAGGAGAAGGTCGAGTTCCAAACAACCGAACATCGGTGTTTTTTTTAGTACGAAAGCTTTATCAATTAATGTGTAATTTGTATTCATGATTCCATTAACTCTCTGGCAAAGTGTCTAAATATTTCCTCATGACTGAAAAAAAGAGTCTGTAATACATCTTTCCATTCCGGCTCATGAAATTGCTTCATCAAAGTTACAGAAACAATACGGTTGACAGGTGACGAAGACCGACTTAACCTCTTTAAAAGCGCTGACAAATCTAACACATGACGCCTTCCTTCTATGTATTTCCGTAAAACCTCCGATGGAGGAATGTTTTCAATTAAGGGGCGCAGAGATTTAAATATCTCTCTATCACATGTCCTCTCAAGAGTTTCAACCACCTGACTGCGCAACTTTGGGTCTTTACTGCGAAATAGGCGACTGATTAAATCGCAATCTTCTACCTCGCCGGCAGCACTTAGAAGTTGTACAATAAATTCGATGACGGAATGGTATTCCGTTTCTAACGCCTCGACAAGGAGACTGAGGTCTTTGTCAGGGTGTTTTCCCTGAATACATTGGAAGTGGTAGAAATAAAAGTAAGCGCGTTCGATCTCAACTTTCGTGATGTCATGTAAATTGGCATGAAGGTGATGTAGTGCTAGGTGTCCTAGGATCCTTCCCGCTAACGCACGGCAACGGTCCGGTAGAGATGTGTCTTTAAGTGAGGTTAGTAGCATAGGGACAGTACTCAGGCCCATCTTT
>JAJFMC010000324.1 GCA_021772365.1 Chlamydiota bacterium | reverse complement strand
TCCATTCAGTACAATGATTCGATCGTTGGTAATCCCCTTGAAATACTCTTTGCTATGATGAGTTTGCGTCGGTAATTGCAATTGTAATCGATCTAACTCAATCGATTGAACTCCGTAAATTTCATCTGTTAAAATACCAAATGAGTTATTTCCTTCCTCTAATATGATCACTTTCTGATCCGGGTAATCCTGCTGTTGGACTAGTCCGAACAGGTTTTTAAGGTCTACTACGGAGTAGATTTTTCTCCTGACATTAATTACTCCATAAACCCAAGCAGGTACACATGGTAGGACGGTCACATCTATCAGGGGATAGACCTCTTTAATATAAGTCGCTTCGAGAGCATAACGCTCTTGCTCAAGTCCAAATACGACAACCTCGCTAAAAAAATGTTCCCCACTATTTTTCGTTTCTGCTAATGCGATTCTACGTGCTCTTTCTTGCAGAATAAACTCTTTCATTTCTTGACTTATTGACCCATGATTTTCGATATGTTCGGTAGAATGAAATGATTCATCAATGTCCATATTTTGGTAACCTTTATAGTTTGGTTAAAATATTTTCCACGATCTCTTTCAGCCTGCCTGCTGTTAGCTCTTCGGCTTCGGGAACAATACTTTCATCATAAACTTTATCAAGGGTGATTACGACATTGCGAAAGTGTTTTCGCGCTTCATAGAAATCATCTTGCGTCAATAAGAGATTACCCATAGTAAAGTATGCGATGCTGAAGTCTCCATCAAGAAAAATTGCTTTTTTCAAGGAGCTTATTGCCTCTTTGATACAATTGAACTCCTGGAAAATTGCTGCATGTAAGTAGTGTAGAGTGGGGTTCGTACTATCAATTGATAAATACTTCTCACAGCAGTATTTTGCTTGGTCTAAATTCCCTGTATTAACGTATGCTTTTATCAACACCATGATTAGGTTTATGTGTTGAGATTCAGTATCTTGACTTTCAATCAGATAGCTTTCAACTTCGTCAACGACTTTGTGATAATCGCCCAATTTGTATAGTCCATTCACACGTGTGAGTACACTATTTTCATCGCTGTGTCCCTCACTGATGGACGTTAATTTCTGTTCTTTTTCTTCGTTATCATTTTTTGGGCTTTTTTTGAGGAAGTCTTCAAAAAATGTACTTTTCTTTCTAATATTTGTCTTCTTTTTATGAATATCTTTTGATACATCTTTGAGGAGATCCAACTGTGGATTAGCGCGATTGAAGATAGCCATTTTGTTTGAGCGAAAGATATAGCAAGCAATATCTGGTTGAATATTTAAGGTCGGTGCATTAACGAGCGAGGCTTCGATAGGTGTTACACATAGGTGACCACCATCAACAAGCGACTTGTCCAATTGAGCAATCACACGTCTACCTTGCACTTCGGAAAAATAGATCAGTACATTGTTGCATAAGACAAGATCGGCATTGCTTGTGCCATTCGTTAATGAGGGATACTGATCTTCAATTAGGTTCAGATAACTGAAACGCACCATTTTCTTAATTTTAGGAGAGATGGCAAATCCTTCTGCTTCTTTTTGGAAATATTTTTGCAAGTAATGTTCTGGAATAGCTCGTAATGCCCAATCGCGATAAACCCCTCTTTTTGCCCTTCTCAAAAATTCGATGTTTATATCTGATCCCAAAATGGAAATATTCCAATCTTTAATATTTGGGAGCATTTCGCAAAGAATCATAGCGAGAGTGTAAGGCTCTTCTCCTGTACAACAGGCTGCTGACCAGATTTTTATCTGTTTTTGGTTCGATAGTCTTCGTTCAGCAATAAGAGGTTCAAGAATTTTATTTTTTATCAGTTCAAAAGTATTATTATCGCGGAAAAAATAGGTTTCGCCAATGGTAAGGTGTTCAGCTAAAGTGGTGATGAGGTCCTTTGTAACAGGTTGCTTTATGATCCACTGAATACACTCTGATTGATTTTCAAAGCCAAAAGATGAAGATATATGTGGAATTTTTTTCTCAAATTCCGACCAAGCTTTTTCGGGGTAAAATAATCCCATATTTTTGTTTAAATACTCGCTAAAATCCGATAACAAACACTGAGAAATGTTACACTCGACCTGTCCTTTTCTCACACGTTCACCTGAGTGATAATTGTTTGAGAAATTATTGACTCCCAGTCGTATACGGTAATGAGTTTAGCTTCTTTCCTTAATACAGAAGTTATTCGAGAGTCATTGATCGATAGGTCGTCGTTGTGAGTACACTCTTCAGCTTCAAGGGCATTAATTTCTATGACTCGATCGACCCACAAAGCTGCTTTTGTCTCAGGAAATTCACAAATCATGAACTGGTCGCTTAAATCAATACTCTTTTCATTAAGACCTAAGGACCTACGTATGTTTAACACTGGAACAACTTCATTATGAACATTGATCATACCCTGTAGGTTTATCGATGTATCGTTGACAGGAGTAACAGAGACTGCCCATATCACTCGTTTGACATAATCCAACGAAATTCCAAACTGTTGGCTATCAACTGAAAATATAAGGTAATTCATCATTCATCCCTGAATTTATTGTTATACCCTCTATCCGGACCATAATAAAGGTAAGAGATTTTTTCAACTTAGTTTACCCCATATTGCTTGACACCGTACGATCATATCCATTATATATTCCTATTCAACTTTTTACTTCATAGGTGTTGTTATGATTAGAGCTTGTTTAATTGGTGCAGGAAGGATGGGGAGCGACCACGCAAAACATATCGCATACTCACAAGATGCTGAACTTTATGCTGTTGTAGATTCAAATTTTGAAGCAGCACAAGAGGTTGCAAATAAGTACGGAGCTAAAGCTTTTTCCTCTACTGAGGCAGCATTGAAAGACCCTAATATTGAAGCAGTAGTGATCGTCAGCAATACCGATACGCATGCCGACCTCATTATGCTTGCCGCTAGAGCAGGCAAACCTATTTTTTGCGAAAAACCTATCGACCTGGATATCAAACGCATCGATGAGTGTTTGAAAGTTGTTGAGGAATGTGGAGTCTCTTTATTTGTTGGGTTTAACAGGCGATTTGATCCTAGCTTCCAAAGTCTTCGTGCCCGATTAGATAAGAAAATCCTCGGCCGTGTTGAACAAGTGATGATATCAAGTCGAGACCACACACTTCCTGAAAAGCGATTCCTAAAAACCTCAGGTGGCTTATTTCGTGATATGATGATCCACGACTTTGATATGGCCCGTTGGTTGCTGGGTGAAGACCCCATCGAAGTATATGCTACGGGTAGTTGTTTAATTGACCCATCAATTGACGAATTTGGCGATTTAGATACGGCAATGGTCGTGATGAAGACAAAAAGCGGAACACTCTGCCATATCAACAATAGCCGCCGCAGCGTGTACGGATATGATCAGAGGATCGAAGTGTTTGGAGAGAACGGAATGCTTAAAGCAAACAACCTGCAACCGACGACTGTTGAGCACTCTACTGGTGAAGGAATTAGAACTGACAATCCACACCCTAGCTTTCCGCAGAGATATCAGGATGCATACCGTATAGAAATCGACCATTTCTTTACCGACATCGTGAAGAATGGACAAAAACCCTCTGTTTCGGCAGAAGATGGTCGTAAAGCAATATTAATCGCAGATGCCGCAGAAAAATCCTACCGGACAAAACAACCTGTTAAACTATAGTTTTACGCAAAACAATCGAGGTCCAAGTCTTGACCTTTATTGGGTATACTTGATATTTGGTAAGTATTGACCATTTAAAACATATGCGAAGGCTACCATGGACCAATCGATATTTAGTGATCTACTAATGATACTATGTGCCTTATTTATAGCACTTAGTCTCTTTATGAGTGAAATAGCACGCATGCGTTTTTTATTTATTATAGCATCAATAATTTTCTTGCTCTATGGATTTACAGTGAGCTCACCTGTAATCATTGCAGCTAGTTGTATCTTTACTGCAATAAATGGATATTTTCTAGCTCAGATCCCACTTACACTTAGAAAAGCACGTTTGCCCGGTAAGCTCGTTGATATTTATAAAATTTACAAAAATCATATTTCTACCGAAGAGTTTGTCCGAATCATGGAAGAAGCTGAAAACAAAACCTTCATGAAAGAGACATTAATCGATCAAGGAGAAGTCATTCAAAAATTGCTGTTTCTTATCACCGGCAATGTAAATATTATCAAAAACGGAAAAATTATCAATACGCTTGGGCCAGGAAATTTTGTTGGGGAAATTGGAATACTGACAGGTAATAAATCATTAGCTTCAGTTGAATGTAAGGGTATCGTTGAAGTTTCTATGTGGAATAAATCTATCATCCAACACGAAAGCAAGTTAAGGCAATTGATCAGTATTAACCTTATCGATAAACTCGTCTATTCTAGTGAACAACACGATTTAGAAGACTCCCATAACCCCTAACAGGGTATCAAGCATTAAAAATATTAAAACCTCTAATCTATAGTTACACAGGCACCCCTGAGACTTTTGAAGGGAATAGCGTTAGGTCAGGGCTGGGGGTGACAATACATTGTATCAATGAGTTACAGCAGGAGACGATTTCTTAGTCTGTGTGATTAATCAATATTTTTTACAGGATGGGTAGAATTAACATGATAGACAGGATTAGATAGGATATCACTATCCTGATAATTTCTTGCATATACTGCTCTCACTTCAATCTAAGAATTTTTCCTGCGCCGGCATCCCGACGCTGCTCATCCTGTAAAAATTCTAAATAGAATGGCATTTAGTAATCACGTTTATTCGTGATAAACTGGAGCATGAAATGACACGATTTATCACGAATAAACCTCAATCATTGGGGTTTTGGTACTGATCAGGAAAAACCATTATTTGTTCTAGATTACTTACAAGGGAATTGAGAGTATCGAAACCTAGTTTTGCATAAGTGTACGAGTCTGCTTTTCTAGGGTCTTGCTCGGCCTCCATGATGATCCATCCCCGATACTCGTGTTCATGTAAGCAATTAATAATAGCAGCGAAATCTACTGCATACTCTGTGTCTCTATCACTATTATCACCTGGCACTGTGAATGCACCGTCTACAATAGAAGAAAAGAAAGGTGCATCATTGTTGATTTTCTCTCTAAGGATACTTGATCGTATATTTTTACAGTGGACATGTGTGACGCGGGCGATATGTTTTTTGAGAACCTCTAGAGGTGAATCTCCAGCATAACACAGATGTCCCGAGTCGAAAAGCAGTCCGAGTCGCTCTGTATTTGCCATCAATTTATCGACGTCATCTGCTGTTTGTATTACTGTTCCCATATGATGATGGTAAGCACTGATAAATCCTTGTGAAGCAAGATATTCTGCAATGATATCCAATCTATCACCTAAGTGTGTAAACTGCTCGTCAGTCAATTGAGGCCTTTTTGAGAGGCCCTTATTCTCACGATGGACAGCACCACTGCATTCAGCTAGGTTGACGGTATTGCTACCTAGTGAGGCAAGCACGTCCATGTGTTGCTTCAAGCTATCTAGTTCTTTTTCAAGGCTATTTTTTAATAGAAATGTCGAATGCCATCCTGCAGCTAGTGAAAGGTTGTATTTTTTAAGAAGTGCCGGAAACTGATCGATGATCTTACGAAACGGGTCTTCGAGTTCAATTCCTTCGTAGCCTATATT
>JAJFMC010000323.1 GCA_021772365.1 Chlamydiota bacterium | reverse complement strand
AAATTATCCCACTCTTCTTTAGCATTAAGGAACCAGTGGTGGAAAGCTTCACTATCCTGCTTTCCTAATGCTTTAGTTGAAAGTTCTTTGTTATCGAAAAACCAGATCACGTGATTGACAGAAGCCTGTGCTCGATCAAGTTGCACGTCATTTTCATCCAGCTTAGCATTAACCTGTGAATATTCGTCGATGCTAGATTTATAGTTACGTACACTGCGAAGTTGTGAAAGCCTGACATGGTTTTCAGTTTTATTCAGTTGGGTGACGACTCCTTGCAGCTTGTCGATTGAATGTTCGTAGACCTGAAGACGCTGGATATTCGTAGCTTTCGTCGCTTCGTTGACTTTATCGACTTCTCGTTCTATCCCACGAAGGCTTTGCTTCATGGTTTCGTTACCGATGCCTAATAGAGGAGAGCGGAAGTTCCTGATAAGACTCGAAAGGGAGTCTCCAAAGCTTTTGACAGAATCAACAGAAGATTTAGCATTGAGAGAGTGAAACTCATTTTGCAGATCGACCAAATTATCAATTTTTTTATCGGGTAGTTTTGAAACAATGACACTATAATCCTGGTCGGGATTGGAATAAAAGTCATCGACGATGACATACCCATTTTTGGGGAGAGGTGTTCCACTAAGAAGAAGGAACCATGCGGAAGAGTCATGGACTTTCCCATGGAGGCCTTTTAGCTCTCCTTCGATCGTTTCCTTTTCTGCAGATAGCTGATGATTTTCGTTGAGGAGCTCAATATATTTAAATCGTTTTTTTCCTTCATCGGTTTTACGTTCGCGAAATTTACCGCTGAAGGTTACGAGAGGGTCTTTAATAGCGACTTTGCGACTATCTTCCGGTTGGATAAGGTCGAGGTTAACTAAATTCTCCAACTGATAACTAAAAGAGACTTTAGCAACCTTTGTATCGAGAAAGTTTTGAACCATTAGAGCCATAAGGAATGCGGCCATAAGGAACCAAACAAAGCTATTGGAAAAATTCTTCTTGAAATCCTGCTTATTATCGTCGTTCATATTCACCCAAACGTTTTGTGTTTACTCAAGAGGCTAATGGAGAGGTGCGGATAGAATGATATTGAAAAAACACGAATAACGACCCTCATCCCACGCCAAGAACTTAAAGCATTAATTTACAACAACTTCCTATTAGTTGTGGACTACGTTCTAATTCTAGCATATCCTCTATTGGCTAGCAACCCGTATCTTCGTACATACATCTACATACTCACACCATATTTTTTGAAATAAGGGTGAACATATTACGCAAGAAAGTTAAAAATTTGGTAACGTGCCCGTACTCTAGTGTGTGCCCACACCCGAATTTCACGAAAAAAAACTGAAAATTCAAGCATGGTTCAAACCGAGGTAATACTTTTGTGTAAGAAGACTCTGCGCCGTCCCACGACACAATGGAGAATATCCAAAGAAATAATTGAGTGGAACGATGCAGAGACTATCTTAGGAAAAGTTGGCTGGCACCCATGGCAAATGTATCATTTCACGTGCGTTGTTGTTACTCGGAAAAGGCTGTTATTGAACCACGCCGAAATTCATAAGTTTACCAAAAGTAAAATACATTACTATTTACAAACAACCTAAAACCGCTGATAGACATTGACTTAATACATTCATTAAGTTAAATTAAATACTCACAAAAACCACTAAGAGATAAAGTATGAGCATACACTTAACCCCAGGATATACCAGAAAAATTGAAGTCAAAACCTCGAAAGGAATTACCATTTATGAAAAAACATGTTCAAACGCCGAGGAATTAGAGCAGTTTGTTAAAACATATTCTAAATCTAAGCCAGGTTGGTCTTGGTTGACGGCATTGGCTTGTCCTCTAAGAACAAATAACGCTAAAGGCTTTCTACAAGACCTCTTCTTTCCGACATTGATCACCGAAACCCGCAAAACTAGTAATGTTGCTTTTAAAATCTTTGTCTCGCTGTTTGCAATTGTTTTGGATGTTATAACTTTCCCGGTACGGTTGATCGCCGCTCCCTTCAGAGCCATTTACAATCATCAGAATCAAGAAAAAATGCATCCACTTACTGCTCTCCTTAAAAGTGAAGGAACCTCAATCGATGAAGACGTTGTAACCATTTACTGCAAAAAGAAGGGGGTAAAAATTGTTAACTCACCAGAATACGACAAATGTCTTAAGAGAGCTTTTAAAGATTCAGCAGAAGGAACAGTCACAGTAGCGCTTAGAAGGTTCATTGGAGGATTAGAGGCTGATGATTATGTAAAAATAAAATCTCTGACCTATATTTGCAGTGTAAATGATGAAGATTGGGTGGAAGAATGCAATTTTAGCCTAAATACAAAAGCATCTTTCAATGACTATTTAGTTGATCCTACATTCTCGAAACTATAAAAATGAATGATGACCCCTTCAATTTATCTCCGCGTTTTTTTTCGTTCTCTTAGCGGCCTTCGCGTTTACAATTCAGTCAAAAATTTTCGATTGAATGGAGGGTTCAACACGGAAGAACGGAGACGCGGGCTCGACTTTCAAAATTATTAATTTAAATAATTCTATATCAGCTGTATAAAACCCGTAAAAATGTTATTTGTGTAGGTTAATTACTCCATATTTTTTACAGGACGGATAGGATGAGATAGGATATCACTATCCTGATAATCCCTTGTATATACTGCTCATCCTGTAAAAAACTCTAAATAAAATGGCATTTAGTAATCACGTTTATTCATGATAAACTGAGGCGTGAAATTACACGACTTACAGAGTGTAAAAAACTTGTGATTTGACTAGTTTGTGCCATCCCAGGCAGGGACAAGGAGAATAGCTTTTATTTTAGGTTGAGCATTGGATAGCAATCACGGTCTACTGTGTAATCAAGTGTAACCAACAGCTCACCCCTTGGTTTGGATGCTCCTGTTAAAAATTCATGGACAACACTATCTCCCTGCAAGATGACAGGAACATACTCTTTTAGGAAGGCGGGAACCTTATGATTAGACCTCCACTTAGAAATCGACAACTTGCCTTTATATGTGGTATTTGGTTTTGCGAATCCAATAGCATACTCCCCTTCCGGCAAAGAGACAGCCACGGATCCAAGCCAACAATCTTTCCATGAATAGTCCTCATGACACGCCCCTTCGGTTACAGTCACTCGCCAGTTGCCACACCTTTGTGATCCATGCTGCAAGGTGATTTTATTGAGTTTTTTGGGTTGTTCGTGAGGAATAAATAAAATACCGCGGTCGATGAACAGAGTTTTGTCAGACGTGATAATCGTTTTGTTAGCTGAAGCATTGGATAGTAAATCGATCAACGTATCTAGTTGTTGTCGTGAAAGATTGAGCTTGTGTGTAGTTAGAAATGTTTTGATGAGGTGATGAAGTTCAAGCCGATGAACAGGTTGTTGCTTTTGGAGATCGAGGTAATAGCCCATAGCTCCTGTCACATCGTCTGATAAGTATTTTTCCATCTGCAAGTCTAGATACTCGTTAATATCCTGCATATTCTTGGCAAAATGCAGTAAGTTGGATGAAACATTTTTACCGAATTGTCCTTCGAGATTTGGAACGATCGTTGTGCGCATGCGAGCTCTTAGGAAAGCTGGGTCAGCATTTGTAGAATCTTGAATTGGAGAAAATGAGATGTTTTGGATAGAGTGTTCGAGTTGCTTCTTATCCACGTTGAGTAGAGGTCTGAAAACAGTAACCCCCTTCACGGTTCTATCGGGTCGAATGCCACCCAAATGTTTTAGGTTAGCCCCTTCAAGAATTCTTTTCAGAACCGTTTCGACCTGATCTTGAGCATGATGTCCTGTCATAACGCCTTGGTAACCATATTCCTCACACAGATCTTTGAAGAATGTATACCGACAGTCACGGCAGACGTCTTCAAGATTTCCCGTAAGTTTAGTGGGATCTAATGTTAATAAGTGAAATTTGATATTTTTTGACTCAACATAGTCTTTTAAAGCTTCAGCCTCTTTAGCAGATTCTTCTCGCCACCCATGATCGACATGAGCAACAGCGATGTTTAACTTCTTACGGACTAAAAACGCCTCGAAAAGTGCGAGAGAATCGATACCACCAGATACTCCGATCAGAACAGGAAGGGTGATATCAAGATACTTTTCTACAAATTGGTCAATTTCATCAAGCAAAGTATACATAAGGAATCAACCTTGTGATCCAAAAAAATAACTGTAGGTAATATAAGAGAGAGCGATCAAAACAAGCAATATCCAGTAGATATATGGTGGAGGGCCAGCTTGATTTTCCAAAACGATTTCATCATCGAGGTGCTCTGTTAGTGCCACATCATGTTGATCTTCTTGGATAACGACTTCATCCTCGAAAAGATCGTCCAGTTCAGGGACATCTTTAACCTTTTTCCATTGTTCGAAGCCTTCACGCCAGACGTAGATATCAGGAGTCAACCTTGAATCCTTTTTTAGCTGTTCTTTAGTGAAGGGGCCTTCGACACCTCTAAATATTTCTATATACCAAACTGCTTCCATACTTCTACAACGATCTATTAGGGAACACTTCACTGTACCAAAAGAGTGATTTATTGTATTCTTATTAAATTGTTAACCATACAGAATTGAGTATACCTATGGCATTGATGCCTGTCCTCTGGCGTTATTTACTGGCCCAGTACATTAAAATTTTTAGTTTCTGCACGCTCACACTTATCGCAATTCTTCTTACCTCACGCCTGGATGATATCGCACATTTCGCTACTTTAGGACCGGGATTTTCTCTAGTTTTGAAATTTACTTTTCTACAAATCCCCTACATCTTACCCATAGCATTGCCACTTTCTTGCCTGATTTCTTCGGTGATCATTTTTCAGAGACTGTCGATCAGCCATGAGTTAACAGCCCTGCGTGCAGCCGGATTTTCCATCAAAAAAATATTCGCCCCCATCTTACTGTTTTCTGTACTACTCTCACTCCTCAACTTCTATATTGTTTCTGAACTCGCCACTTCGTCACACCTACAAACAAATTTATTGAAAAATGAGGTACGCTCAATCAACCCCCTCCTCCTCCTTCGCAACAAACATCTCATGCGATCAAAAGGCTACTATTTCGACACCTTTGGTCATTCCTCTATCGGAGAATCGGCTTCTAATGTCCTGTTGGCTACACCGAATAAAGCAGGCGACGGGATAAATTTGATGATCGCCGATGAGTTAAAGGCATCATCCAATCACTTTTTTGGAAAAGGGGTATCGATCATTACGAATGTAAAATCTAAAGACGGATCTGGCGATGACCAGCTGATCATTGAAAACGTCCAAGAAACAACAACATCCATCGATGATTTCACGAAGATGATAGAGAAAAAGGTGTGGACATTAAACAACGACCACTTGAACCTTTCGTTTTTATTAACAAGATTACAAACGCAGTGGGAAGACCTTAAACAGACGAACTCTTCAAGCGATGAAAAGGCAATCAAAAGAAACTGTTATAGCTGCCTTTCCGAATTATTCAAGCGTCTATCTGTAGGGCTGGCGCCTTTTACATTTACGTTAATGGGAGCGACTTTTGCACTATCGATTTCTCGGCAAAAATCAAACCGACCAATTATTGTGATCGTGATGCTAGCCGCATTGTATTTGATCAGT
>JAJFMC010000322.1 GCA_021772365.1 Chlamydiota bacterium | reverse complement strand
GCAAAAAAATACGCTCTGCTCTGCAAAGCTTTTTCGAGTGGATCAAGACTCTACCTGAAAGATTGTGTAGCTATAATATTATCCATGGGGGATTGATGCTGGGCACGGGTATTTGTGAGTTGCTTCTTGGTCTTCAGCAATTTGATTGTGTCGCTTTGGGTGCTGCTACGCCAATCGTAATGGGTGCGAGCAATACCTGTTTCTTTTTAGGGAATTTCGTGATGTTGATTCAGAATGTCAGACTTTTTCAACAGGCCTGTCGGGTTCCTGATGATGCTTCTGATGAAGTAAAAGACAATGCAAAACGCGTGAAGCTCTCTGCAATTTTTTCGATGGTTTCAGCCCTCAACTATATCGTTGGGATCGCTACCATGTTTTTCGGCGGCCCAATCGCACTGATCGTCATGTTCGTTGCTCTGGGCCTCACCTTCGGAGGTCTTAAGATCCTCTACGACTGGTTTTGTCCCTACCAACAAAATTTACTAGTATAACTCTTGCTACCGTATTGATCATGAATAAAATATTGATTATTCCGCAAATAAATTCTGCACTGTTCCGCGATTTTAAAATATATTTTGATAAATAGATTCAAGTGGAACCTTGGGGTGACAAAACTGTTTTTGTCTTTATTGAAGAAGCATTTACCAGATTGAACTCTTTCATCGAAGCGTGATTAGAGAATTCCAAAGACTGTCTAACCTTAATTGCCACTCAGACTAAAACTCAATTCTTCCTCGAACGGTCAATCCCGAAAGACCAAGGCTCCCATTCGTGGGGATTAAATCTTCATTACTCGAGAAGCTGCCAGCGCTTCTAAATATTTGATTCATATCGTAGAAATAGTGAAACTCCCAGCCTACGTCGATGAACACTTTATAGCAGTTGCATAATGTTTCCCAACGTACACCTAGAGCCATGTCGAGGATAGGCTGCAATGTATAGGTAACATCTTCTGTTGTAGCTTTTGAATTTCGGATGGTTTCACCTTCGCTATTTTGTCCGAATTCTTTAGATTTACGGACTATTGACTGTCTACCATAGGCGAGTGCTGCAGAAGTTTCACTGAAGAGACTGAAACATGAATTGAGTTTCCATGTAGCATCTACACCTATTAAAAATCCTAGTCCCCAATCTTTTTGAGTAAAGCGTGAGGTGCTTTGTAAAAGTGTAGCTTCGGAACGGAGGGGACGGCTAGCAAAGACATTGAAGTCTATTGTCGTCCAGTATCCACGAAGGCCTGTGTGAGGTCGCAGATCCATCCAGTTACAGGCGCAAAATGTGCGGGCTAACTCAATATCAAGCTGGTTGAATGTTACTTCCCAGTTCGATGATACTTTGTTGTAGTAGTCTGAGTTAGGGGTCAAAAGCCATGGACTTTTTAGACCATATGTTCCCGCAGGCTGGTTACCGTTAAAAGAAGAGTTTTCAAAAGCGGGGACAGAGAGCTTTGCATTGGTACAATTAGTATAATAGGTCCAGTCGGAATTCACTTCCCAAGAGCTACAATTATTCAAATAGCTCACACCAACACGTATGCCTGGGTTCCATGAGCTATCGAAATGAGCTTTTTTGATGGGGACAAATACTGTCTCTGGAGATTCATCGCCGGAATCGATTTGTTTGCCTTCCAAGGCATAGGAAAGATTGGTGATGTTTGAATACCAGTATAGAAAATCTACGCCGGCTTGCCAACTACAGTTTTTTTGAGGAAAACATGCGTTGTTGCAACTGTCTTCGCAATATTCAAACTCGTAATTTTCTGCTACTATTTCACCAAATACGAGAACAGAGCCTAAGGCTATACACAGGGATGGTAATGGAAAAATTCGATTCATAAACATGGATTGTCTAATTGTTTTCATTTTTCTTTCTCTTAAAAGTTAAGATTTAAACGTAGGGCTAACCCTGATAATAATAAGTTTCCACTCACGTTGAATAGGTCAACTTGACCACCGGGAAATGCATTGCCTCTAGGTAGTCGATTATAGCTATATAAGTAGTGGAATTCCCAAAGGAGGTCTAAGGTGAGTTTAGAGCAGCCATAAACTATGGGTTCAAAGCGTACTCCCATGCCAAAATCGACAAAGCTTTGCATGCGGTAGTCGTCATCCTTAATTGTATATTGCATATCTCGAGCCACGATTAAGTGTGTTGCGTCCCTCTGAAATAAATTCTTATTGATTTTTATTGATGAACATCCATATGTGAGTGCTAGGTTTGCTTGTCCAATTAAACTCCAACAGTGATTAAGGCGATATGTGTTTTCTGCTCCCGCAAGAATTCCCAGTCCCCACTCATTTTGTCTGTGTTTTGCCTTCGAATCAATGGAATCTTGAGTGTCTTTAACTAAAGGTCTGGATATTTCTAGGTCGAAGGAAAAACGACTCCAAAATCCTCTTAGCCCGCAAAAGAAACGGGTTTCTAAACAACTAAATAATTGTTTTCTTTTTCCTATAGATAGGTCTATTTGGTTAAAGAGAACACCCCATTTCGCATTTACAGAAGAATAATCAAGAAAACGTTCTACTGTCCAAGGGCTTGTAAAGACCACTCCTTCAGAGAGGGTGACGTTGTCACTCCCAGTAT
>JAJFMC010000321.1 GCA_021772365.1 Chlamydiota bacterium | reverse complement strand
AATAGAGTGACATATTCTGCAAGGGTCTGATCAGCATTATGTTTTGCTAATAGAGGAATAAGTATGTTCCCAATTCTTGATAGAGCCTTGAATAGTTTAGATTCTATGGAGACGCTTTGTTCTACCATTTTGTTTATAACTTTTAAGGTTTCTTGCAAACTAGAAATTACTAATGGTTCAGAGACTTTATCGACATTACGTACAAGAAAATTTTCAAGGAATTCCAAAATAAATTGTTTTGCATGTGGATAACCAGGTTTCTTTTGGGATGAATAAAGTATTTTTAAAATTTGATTGTACCGATTTAGGAAAGTATTAGAAGGATTGGGATAAAGGCAGAAAACTTTCGAAGAATTTATCAACCGTAAAATCTGTGACAGTTCCCACCCTTTATGTCCTTGTGATTGTGTAATCAGTGAATCGAGAATGATGTCACAAGACTCTCGAAGATATGTTTCTGAACTTTTCGAACGGTTTTTCAACAAACGATTAAAATGTGGTAGTTGATATTTATCGATAGATTTGCATTTCTTAAGTTCATCTGTAAACCGAATAACCTCACAAACTCCATCATGGATGGTACCTTTAGATGTTATCTTGTTATCAATAACATATGATCGAACTTTATCTGTCATCTCCTGATCAATCATTGAAGTCAGGTAAGCGTTTCTCAATTTTTTGAACAAGGAGGCATCTTGATAAGATAAGGAGTTTGCATCGATAAGTTCTAGAAGCTCTCCGACCTCATATATATCCGTATCTTCTGCAAGAGAATTGATGTATAGCAATAAACCTTTTGAAAAATCTTTATTTGATTGAAGTTTCTTGGGGACTTGTGTTCTCTCAACCAACCTCCACAAGCGATGGGAATAATCATAAGAAAGAGAGTTTCGGAAGAAACTTAGCCATGTAAGAGGAAAGTCATCGTGATCAATAATGTGACGGTATCGGTTTATTAAAGCTGTAGAAGTTTCAAGGATAGAACTTAACAACTCGGTGCTTCCAATATTTATGGATACCTCTGATAATTGATATCCCAGTTGAAGTAGGCGCATTATAAAATCTGCTTCAAGAAAATCTGAATAGACTGCTATTTCAATAGTTTTCAAAATCAGAGAAGTTATTTCATCGATATATAATTCAGGTCGTTTTAGGTGATTTTTGCCGAATCCATCAAAAAGTGATTTTGACATAACAACACAAGTTTCGTATGGTACATTTTTATCCTTCAGTGCATCACGCAAAATTTTACAAGCAATATCGATGTGGTGAATAGTAAGAATCCGATAAAAGTGTTGCTTATCACTTTCTTCTTTAAAAGATTCATAGGTGCTAACAGCTTTCTTTACAAAATCCCTTTTTGTAGATTTCGCAAGGCATCCTGCCCAGAGTTTAGAAAATATTTGTATATCACCACTCGACTGTATTAAAGCATCAATGTCTATGTGAATCTTTTGTGAGGAGACTTTGCCTATCAAATCAGATGCTATATGAACGATCCCACTTTTTGTTTCATCGTCTTTGATCTTAACAATAACATCCGCTAAGTTGAGGATAAATTGAGAACTGAGATCGGACGATTTGTCTTGATGAAGTAGATGTTGTAACAGGGTAACGAATAGATTTTTTAAGCAAGAGTTTTCCGAAGATAACACCTCTAGTAAATCAGTATAAACCTGTTGCTTTTTCTCGAAATTTTCGGGAAATGAAACATGACAAAAATCTTTGGAAAAAAGAAGTTGTTCGAAACGTTGGATTTTCTTTATTTGCTCCTCTGTTAGTGATGGTATAACATCCTTGAATTTCGAGATGGCTGTAGGCAAATCGTTCTCTGTCTGCAACTGGTGTTTAGAAGTCATCTCATTAAAGGTCAGCTGCATGATCGGACGATTACAATGTTCGCGCCTTGAAACTTTTGTTATAGAGCTATTTGTAGAACCGAGAATGGTTAGTAAATAGGAAATCACATCAAAAGGGATATCTACATCTTTTATCTGTTCAGCAAATACACTCTCAAAAGAATCAATCTTGTCATCACTTGCTTCCTCAAAACACTCTCCAACCAATATTCTTAACTGTATAAATTCCTCATTAGTTAGGTGCTTTTTTGAAGTAAACAACAATTGGTGACTATAAAAATTAATGGCGTAAAGGTCATCCTGGTGATGATTTTTGATGACTCTTTTGATATCATTAACAATCGCTTTTGTAGCTATTTTCTCTTTAGAAAGATAGTGTGTGCGAAATTTTTCGGATAATTTTTCTTCAATATTCGTCTTCAAGCAGACATACCCCCTCGTCAAGTAAGAGATATACATAGGAAATCCCATATGGTCAATCGTATCCAAATCATCCGCATCAATAACCATCATCATATGGTGGAGGATCGCTGTCCATCCAGACTCTAGGCTCGTCATTGGGTATTGCAACTCTTTAGGACTTACCAGTGCAGGGATCAGAGAAACAAATAAGGAGTTACATTTAAATAAATGATCCCTTGGCAATTGGTCAACAAACATCATCTCAGTTTTTTGAGGGTCTTTAGTAGCATTGATCAAGAAGTGGAGATTTTTTTCGAGATAATGGAGATGATGTTTTTTTTCAAATACACAGTTTGAAACGAAATGATACTTTTCACAAAATGAGTAGCGCTCATAATTTGGATT
>JAJFMC010000033.1 GCA_021772365.1 Chlamydiota bacterium | reverse complement strand
CAAACAATGCTACGATGAACATGGTGACTATATATCGAATGAGATCCTTGCGGATTCACTTACTTTCGATTCCGTAGAAGATGGAACGGAGTGGGATTTAAACGGTGAACTAGCTACGATACAAGTGGTGAAAGCTGGTTCTTAAATTCAATAAAAAGCCCTAATTGATTTTACAGAATAGATAGGATACGTAGGAAATTTTGGCATGGTTTTTAGTAAAAGTGTGTACATGACAACCCATTTACATCCTTTTAAGAACGTCCATCGAATAGCAAAAAAGCAATGCCTTGCTTTACTCCATGGCACTTTGCGCGACCTATTCGGCAATGCAGAGTTCTGTTAAATCATAGAACATATAAGTAAAAGCAATTCCTTCTATATATCTATATCGACGCTTCTAGTGACTTTAGGTGTGATAGAATCTGTACCACCTGCTAAGTAAACGCCAGCTTTAGCTATAGATTTTGCCTCACCGGCGTCCATCATCTCATTAATAAGATCTCTAAATTTAACAGCAAGGTCTTCTAATTTAGCCTGATGGATACCACCAAGAAACTGCCTCATATTGTGGTCTGTCACAATTTGAAGGTTTAGTATATCTCGCTCAATAGCAGTTCTACGACGCTCCCTATTCTCCTCTCGCTTCTCCACGTGATCGATAATACGTTGACGGCCCGTTTCTGACCTTCTTAAGTGGTCGCGTAGAATACTTTCCTTTTTTTGCTGCTCAGCAACTATGCGTTCTTGTATTTCTTGTTCCGCAATACTGCCTTGTTCGGCTTCATCACTACCATTAAACCCTATTTTTTTGGCTTCTCTCCTTGCAGCTGGTGCTCCAAGCCCAAGAAATTCCAGAGCGTTTTGAATAGAATCCCTGACGATGTCATCAGTAAGAGAGTTCCCATTGAGAAGATCTTTTTCCAGCGCTTGCTTTTGAACTCTTAAGCCTTCAAGAATTTTTTGACTTTGGTTTTCGTTAATTTCGTTCTCACTTATTAATTTCTTATCGAGTAGTACCCTCTCAAAATCGTCTTGTACTGCTTGCTTAGTCTGCCGCTGAGCGTCTAAATAATTATCGAGCGCTGCACTATTGGCGACATTTTTACTAAGCCTTGATTGTTCCGCAGCTTTATCTTGAGCTATATCTGTTAACACATCATCTCGAATACTGTCGGCGATTGCATCATTACGAACCTGTCTATTCCGTGCATCACGGGTTATTTGATCTGTTAAATTTCTTCTAGCTTGAGCATTATCAGCTATTGCTTCTTTAGTGATTTGCTCACCAAGTATGTTTGCTTTGCTAATGCCCTCTTCGATGATTTCTTTTTTAAGAGCTGCTGAGTTGATGCTTAGTTTTTCAATGGAATTATTGAGTATTTCTTCACTAACAGCTTTGGCTTGTGGATCAAATGTTGGTGGTGCGGAGGTTGAATCGACAGCTGAGGGCTCTGGTAATTCGGGAGCAGGTGTAGGTGGCGGTGGCGGTTCGGTAGTATTAGCGAGGGTTAAGTCGTTTAGAAGGTCTCCCTGTACCTGTTTGCTAGTAAGGCTCTGCTTAAAGGCCTTTTCGACAAATATTTGCCTTGGGAGAGTATAAAGTTTGAAACCTTTTTGTGAAGATGTTGACCAAACAATAGGTATTTGTCCTTTCAAACCTCGTACCATTTTGCCTTCTGAAGCTACGGTAAACTGCTGTGGAGTCCGGAATATAGCGTTTATTCTGTCGACAACTGATTGACGTAATCCTCCCGGTACATTTTGACCAACATTACTAAGAATCTTTTTTATCTTTCCTTGAAGTGTTTTGGGATCAATACTACCCAAAGCGCCACCAAGGAAGTTCCTCAATTCAGGAATACCTCCCAATAATTTCTGTAAAAACTCCGGTGGAAAAAAACCACTACCAAATTCGACCAGCGCCTTTGTAAGCACAAAGACCTTGACGAAGGATTCATAAAACGGAAGATCCCCGCCTAAAAGATTGAAAGTCTTACCACTGTTTTTACTTTTTCCAAACAAATTTAAAAGTAACTCTCGAGAAACATCTGAAGTAGCAAACTCTACAGCCCTTTTAGCAGTATTCAACGCAAAAGTACCAGCAAAGAGGTCAATAAGCTCACTTTCCTTAGCATCGATTTGGGAAGGCTGCACTCCTGTAAGTTGTGACACGGTATCGGTAAATGCCAAAAAGGCAACCTTTGATTGTACTTGGTTGATATGCAAATCCATAACATTCTGAAACCCTGCTGTATTTTTTGACTCCGTTGCTACTCTAGACGCTGCACCCACATCTGAGGTCAGAAGACTTTTATACCTTGGAGTAGAAAATCCGAGTGCAAGATCGACGAATCCTACGGTTGGAGCTGCTGCATCAGTGAAGCTGGGTTTTGGTTCTTCTGCAATATATGCGTGAGCACGTTCTTTCACTTTTCCGCTTAGTCCTACTCTAAGCTGAATGATACGTTCGAGATGTTTAAGCGTGTCAAGCAAATCTAAATTAGTGCCAACTCGTGCATCTATATCTTCATCATTCTGCTGATCTGCAGCTTGATTAACGAAATCATTCAAGTCTAAGCCAAGAGGCACTCTAACTTTTACATCAAGACCCGTATTAGGGTCTGTTACAGGATTTCCCTCAGCATCTAAAAGTTCTTCAGAATTATATGGATAATTCTGCACTTCTCTATCTGACAATTGTTCAGGTGGGTCATTTGGATTGTAATCTCCTAAAGGGTCGAGAGTGGGAAATAGATCTGTTCCCACAAAAATAACAGGAACAGGAGGAAGTTCCATAAAGCTACGGGACTTAATCTCATATTCTGTAGGTAATGACGGAAACCCCCAATATTCAAGTCTAGTATTTGCGTCCTCTAAGGCAGCGGTCCATTCGTCAATTTTAACATTAAGTTGTGCAATATTTTCATTAACACTCCCGCCTTTTATTGCAATAGTATCGACATATTCCCCAACAGCAGCTTTAAGTGCGTCGGATGCCGCTTTCAAATTAGCATCATCGGTGGCAGTTGGACTATTTAAAGATAAGTAAATTTTTGTTGCTGTTAGATAGTCGTTAAGAGGATTATTTAGATCAACGGTAGACTCGTTACCGATAGCGGTATTTAGAGCGTTAACAGCATTATTTTCAGCTGTTAGCCCTTCAAGTGCGTTAACGGTTTCATTATAATCCGGAATGGTACTAACCACTGCATCTGGGTATGGAACCCCTACAAGCTCATTATATATTTCATCTCTTAAGTAGGCTATATCACTGGCATACCCCGCCCTTGTAGGGTCGATGGGAGGTGTAGTCAATGTAAAATATAGAGGTAATAGTTCGGGTTCTTCATCTATTAGTCTTTTTAAATCTGTAGAAAAATTTAGTACGGGATAAAGTGGCCTATCTGTACTAACCAAATCTGTGTATTTAGGAAGTGGAGGAGGAGTAAAATCTAACCCACTGGGCATAGGAGCTGTTTGACTCAATTGCGGTATCGTAGTGAGTAATTCACCTGTTGGGATGCCGGAATCCTTTAATATCTCATTTGCACTGTCCAAAAATCCTACTATTCCAGGACCATCATCAGAGCCATTATTAGCCAGGTCGAGGCTATCCGCATTAAACTGTACGATTGTTGAATTGACAATCTGTGATGGGGGGGGAGGGTTTGGACTAGTTCCAAGAACTTCATCTTCATAATTTTTTGAAGCAGTTTGTAGGTCGGCAAGCTTAGTAAAATAATTACCACTTGTGGTGCTATTATTGAATGTATCTATTTCACCATTCAGACCTCCAATGATAGCTTGCTCGTCAGGGATAGCGTTAGTATTGTAATCTATGATATCGCTGTTAAGATCATCCAAGTTGTTATGTAAGTTGTAATTAACACTAATAGGGGGGGGGATAAATGCAATGGCAATTGCATATAAAAACCCCAGTACTTTGTAGGCATTAAACTTTGTTACAGTTGGATTTACATTTTCTAATGTAAAATAGTTAACAGTCCCCATATTAGTGG
>JAJFMC010000320.1 GCA_021772365.1 Chlamydiota bacterium | reverse complement strand
CTGGATATGACTGCTCCACATGAGCTAGTGTTAACCTTTACTACCGCCGGTAGTCAGGTCATTACAGTCACGACAATTGATGATGCTATTGATGAGCCTGGACCTAACCAAACTTATGGCCTACAAATTACTAATGCGACGATTGACGGCTCAAATAATGGTATCACTATTTCTCCTGCGATTGGAATTGCTGAAATCATCGATAATGATGACATTCCTACAGTCTTCTTTGATCCTGTAGTTGTGCAGCAGCTTGAAAACGTCACCATCATGACCTTCACCATTAAGCTTGGTGGACCTAGTGAAGCTCAGATTGATGTCCCTTACTACACCAATGACCTAACTGCACTTTCAGGCCTTGACTATACAGCTCTTGGCACACCACTACTACCAGAGACCCTTACATTTGCTCCTGGTGAAACGGAAAAAACAATAGACGTAACTATCTTAAATGATACTTTTGTAGAAGTGAATGAATCCTTTGAGCTTGTACTGCTTTCTCCAGACCCTGATTTGGCCGAACTTGAGTTTGGCGTAGCTATGCTACCAGGCATAGGCATCATCGAAAATGATGACACGATGATTGTGACGATCCAAAATCCGGATCCTAATCCTGCAGAAGTTACAGAAGGAAATTCACAAGATTACGACGTCGTCGTTTCTGGCGCGACATTTAAGCCAGGCGATTCTCTTGAGGTTGTATTACTAGTGACAGGTAACACAGCAACAATCCCTGACGACTTAGACGGAACAATCTTACCAACTACCACGTTGACATTTGACGAAAACACTCCAAATCAAACCATTACCATCACAATCCCAACACTTGATGATAACATCGTTGAGAGTACAGAAACCTATACTGTTTCTATTGTGAGTGCAACATTGACAAATACGGGTGAAGGAGTAAATGAAACTCTAGTTGACTCATCTACACAGCAAGGATCTATTCTCGATGACGACGTTCCAGGTTTTACGATCACTCCACCTACAAGTGGTACATTGGAGACATCTGAACCTAATACAACAGATTCCTTCACGATCGTTCTCGATAACAAGCCTGAAAGCAATTTGATCTTTAACATCGTAAGCTTGAATCCTGACGAAGCAACAGCACAAACACCGATCATTTTCACTCCTGGTAATTGGGATGATCCACAAACAGTTATTATTACTGGCGCCGACGATTTCTTAATCGACGGTACCCAGACATTTACTATCGAAGTTAGTGTCGACCCGACATCTGATCCACTTTGGACTGGGCTAGCTGACCAAACTGTTCCTGGAGAAAACTTAGACAACGATTTCCCAGCCCTTGACATACAGATACCTGGTGGATCCGTCATCTTACACACAGAAGACGGAACGACAGATGAATTTACTGTAGCTTTGACAGCACAACCCGACCCAGGCGAAGTCGTTGTTGTGGATATTTCATCACAAGATCCAGGTGAGGGAAGTAACAATCCTACTCAAATAACTTTTGATGACAGCAACTGGAACATTCCTCAATCCATAACTGTTACAGGTGTTGATGATCCTTATTATGATGGAGATATTGCTTACATTATCGATGTTGTTGTTAACAACCCCCAGACAACAGACCAGTCATTCTTAGGTGTGAGCGGTACCGTTCCGGGCCTTAACCTCGATAATGACAATCCTCCAATAGTAACTGTTAGCCCTGCGATCAGTGTTGAAGGAAATAATGGTGATACAAATCAACTAATCTTCAATGTCGATCTTAGCCACGCAAGTACATTCGTGATCACAGTTCCATACTATACCATAGATGGAATAACTCCGCCTACCATACCCCCAACCCCAGCCATCTCAACAGGACCAGAACCTGACTTCGTTCCTGTATCGCAGGCAATACCACCACAACCACAACAAAATATACAAATTCCAGGCCTTTCCACCCAAGGACAAATCGTCATCGATATCGTTGGAGACCTTTATGTCGAGCCTGATGAACAAATGACCTTAGTGCTTCAAAATCTTGTAAATGCAGTCTTTAACGAAGCTGATACGATTCAAACAATTTCTACAACAGGTACGATCACAAATGATGATGAGCTGATCGTTGCAATTAGCAATGCTAACCCTGGAATACAGCAAGAAGGTGGACAACAGACATTCGATGTCACTGTTTCTGGCGGTGAATTTGGAATTAACGACGAATTAGTGATCGACTTCTCTGCAATTAGTGGATCAGCAACAGACTCCTATGATTTCAGTGTACTAGATTCTACACCACTAACATTTACCTCTACAGGAACACAAACCATCACCGTTGATATTCTTAATGACAATTTATACGAGCCAGGACTCAATGAAGACTATACCATCAGTTTGGATAGTGTTCTTCTCAATGGAAACATCACAGGAATCACTGTCACTCAAAGCCAGGGTGCAGGTTTGATCGAAGATACTAATGTCGCACCGGTTATCAACATTAACCCAGTTGAAGTCGCTCAAGATGAAGGAACCGGAACGTTTGTTCCTATGGTATTCAATATTGTCTTAAGTAATGCAACGACAGAGCCATTAGAAATACCAATTTTCACTACTGATGGAACTGCCATTTCGACAGGCATTCTGGATTTCTTCCCTGTTAACACCCAAGTGCAGATAGCAGGGTCAACGAATGACAACTTAATCACTAGCGTACCATTTAGTGTGGTCATTATTCCTGATCCATTCCATGAAGCTGACGAGCAATTCACCATTACGATACTAGAACCTACATTCGGTGAAGGATCACTCGGCCCTGACGATACAGCAACCGGTACGATTATTAACGACGATTTCATTGAAATCACTGTCACTGATGCCACGGTCACTGAGCTTGACCAGTCAGATGTTACAGCTACTGTCGATATTGTTCTAAGTACCAGCTCAGAATCAGTCATTGAAATATACTATCAAACAAATGATGGCACAGCCGGCTCACCTCTTGATTACACAGGTATTTCACAGTCAATTGCCACCTTTCAACCCGGTGAAACAGTCTTCTCAATTCCTATTACCGTCCTTCCCGATAATATTAGTGAAGGTGATGAAAACTTCTTCGTCGATATCTCTTTTGTCACAGTACCAGACCCATCTGAAGATATCACTATTGTGGATGCTCAGGGAGAAGTAACGATACAG
>JAJFMC010000319.1 GCA_021772365.1 Chlamydiota bacterium | reverse complement strand
TTCGTGTTTAATGCTGACATTTGTGACCTCATTTGATAATGCTCGTATTAAAAGCTGTGGCTCTATACACAAACAAATTGAAGATTTGTTTTTTTTGCTGCAAGACTTTTTCAAAATCATTATGGTAATTTTTTGTTTGATTAGGAGAGTCATGAAAAAATCTATCCAAACTATCGACACCTCAAAAACTGCCATACCGTTGGCAATTATGATGGCTTTATTTTTCTTATGTGGATTTTCAACGGTATTGAATAGTATATTAATCCCTTACTTACAACATACTCTACAGTCTAGTTATACATTAGTGAATTTGATACCTGTTAGTTTTTACGCCGCATATTTTTTACTTTCACCAGCAACAGCATATTTTCTGAAGTGGATCTCTTATACTGCAGGAATGCGCATCGGAATAGTCATCGCAGCAATCGGTTCATTAACACTATCGTATTCCGCATCTATCGTCTCGTTTTCTATGATATTGGTAGGCATTTTTTTTCTGGGTGGTGGGATTGCCATTCTTCAAGTTACGGGAAATCCCTATGTTCTAAAGCTAGGAACAATAGAATCGGGATCAAGACGTATGGTCCTTGTCCACGCAGTAACAGCACTAGGGATGATCATCGCTCCATTTTTAGGCTCACTTTATATATTGGAATTTGTCGACAGTATACCTAACGAAGGCATTGGTCCATTGGGAGTAAGCTATATCTTTTTAGGAGCTATGTGGGGTCTTCTTTTTTATTTTTCATACCTTCTTCCAAACATCAAAGATAACTCCCACCACGAGCAGAGAGCGTCACCATCGCTCATCCAATTATTCAAAGACCCGGTTTTGATGCTCGGTGCAATTGGGATCATGACGAGTGTAGGTATCGAGGTCGCATGCGGTAGTTTCATCGTCAAATACATTGCCTCTTCAAAAATCCTCGGTGTCTCATTAGCAACAGCAGGGAAGTGGTCGATCGCATTTTGGGTAGTTTTCACTATCGGTAGGTTTAGCGGTACTGTTTTGTTAAAGCACATACGCGAGGAAACAGCACTTTTTATCCATTGTATTTTAGGGCTGATCTTCGGTTCGTCAGTCATTGTTAGCTATGGATTAATCGGAGCTATCTCAATCATTGCTATGGGATTTTCCGCATCAATATTATTCCCGGTTATCTTCAGCTTGACCTTACAGCGAGCCAAATTTCCCCAGAGAAATATTTCGGCAGTTCTGTGTATGGCCAATATTGGGGGTGCGCTTTACCCCCTTACGCAAGGAGTGATTGCTGATGGCTATGGGATTCATTTTTCATTTGTAGTTCCCATTTTTGGTTATGCAACGATATGTGTCTATTCATACTTTATCTACAGAAGGCATCTCCCTATTAGAGCCTGAATATAGGGCGACACAGTGTTCAAGATTATCTGTAGGGACAATTTCCCCTTCATGAAGAAGAATGCCTTTATTACAAAAATTGAGGGCCCACATATCATGTGTGACAAAGATTACAGTTCGCCCTTCTTTACCTATATCCTCCATTTTCGCGATGCATTTTTTTTTATAGGCTGCGTCACCAACGGCTAGAGCTTCGTCAATAATCAGTATATCCGGATTAAGATGAGCAGCGACGGCGAAACCCAATCGAACAAACATTCCCGAAGAGTACCTTTTGACTGGAGTATCTAGGAACATTTCTATTTCAGAAAAATCAACGATTTCATCAAAATTTTTCTTTATCTCTCGTTTAGACATTCCTAGAAGTGCGCCATTGAGGTAAATATTTTCTCTCCCGGTCAATTCTGGATGAAACCCTGTGCCAACCTCCAGCAAAGAGGCAACCCTACCGGATATTTTTACTCTTCCTTTTGTTGGAGGAGTAATTCTACTAAAAATTTTTAGAAGCGTAGACTTCCCAGCACCATTTTTTCCGATGATGGCTAAAGAATCTCCCTGTTTTACTTCGAACGAAAGGTCTTTTAGAGCCCAAAATTCCTTTTTCCCTGAAGTTTTAAGAGAGCCGGCTCTAAAACGATTAAAAAAACCTTTCACACCTTGAGTCAGTCGGTCTTTTAAAGTATCATCCAGAACTTTCCGTTTGTTATGGATGAGGTATTTTTTCGATAACTGTTCAATTTTTATCGTCATATTGGATCATCCATTGTTCATATAATGTCAGCAAAATATTTTTCTACACGTCGATAATACCACAGACCAGTGTATAGGATGCCTATAATGACAAGAACAGATATTGATAGACCTGCTAAGGATAGGCTTTCTTCGCTACCAATGATTGACCAACGAAACCCGTCGATGACACCAACAATTGGATTGATGTGATACAACAATTGCCATTCCTCTGGGATGATTTGACTAGAGAACCCTACTGGGGAAAGGTACAGTCCAAATTGTATGACGAAAGGAACAAGCTGCCGGCAATCGCGGTAACGTACATTGATGGCAGCCGACCAGATTCCCAATCCAAATGATAACAGAAGGAGCAGGACAATAAATACCGGCAGGAAAATGATTTGATAGCTGGGGACGAACTGGTAATAGCAGAGCAGCCCCGCTAACAACACCAGGGAAATCGCAAAATCGATAAAGGTAACGATAATCGAACTCATCGGTAATATAATTCGTGGGAAGTAGATTTTTGTGATGAGTTGATAGTTAACAACTAGGCTTTCGCTACAATCGCTAAGGGTTGTAGAGAAAAACTGCCAAGGCAAAAGTCCTGTCATGACCAAAATGACGTAGGGGTAGCTCTTGCCAGCGTCGAGGTGGGCAAGTCTACCGAAAACAATGGTCAAGGTCACTAGCATCATCAGAGGCTTGAGAAAGTGCCAGACAAAACCAACGACAGTCTGTTTATAGCGAACAAGAAGATCTCTCCAAGTGAGAAATAGAATTAACTCTCTACACTCCCAAAGCTCTTTCCAGTAATGGTGCTTTCTTTTTTCTGCTTCGATAATAATCATAAAAATACATTTTAAAATTAACATTATTCACTTGATTCTTTGTAGAAAGAATAATCCTCGTCACTGATTTTGAAAAGCAAAATTATTGAACTTTCATAATTTATCTAAACTTCCGCGCTTTCTCCGTTCTTTTTTAAAACACCCCAGAAAATCTTTTTACGTAATAATGGGTAATTTGGTAACGTTTAGATCCAATTCTAAAAACGGAGTAATCTGGTGAAAGGTGTATCTGTCATCTTAACAACCTATAATGGAGTAACAAGGGGGTACCTTCAACAGGCAATTGAGTCTGTTTTGGCTCAATCACATCGAGAAATCGAGTTAATTATTGTTAACGACGGCTCTACCGACAAAACAAAAGACTTCTGTGAGCAATACCTCAGTGATCACCGCATTTCCCTAATCAATCAAGAGAACAATGGGCCCGCTGCTGCACGCAATACAGGAATACGCCATTCAAATCATGGGTATATTGCATTTTTAGATGACGACGACTTCTATGAGCCTATGATGATTGAGAGGTTGTATCGCGAGATTACAAGTCGACCAAATAAAAATACTGGAATGATTTATTGCAGAACGCGCCATATCAATGATAAAGGAGTGGTCATCAAAACACCTCTATTTGTTGACAGTATCCCGATCTATGAGGCGCTTTTTTATGGAAACGTATTATCGACCCCTTCCATACTTGTCGAAAAAAAAGTGTTTGATGCGGTCGGCACATTTCGCGAACACTTGCATTATGCAGAAGATTACGATTTATGGTTTCGCATTTCGAAATCTTTTGGGGTCTAT
>JAJFMC010000318.1 GCA_021772365.1 Chlamydiota bacterium | reverse complement strand
TATTTTGAGCGTCCTGAATTCGAGGGAAGACCCTTGAACTTGGCAGGGTGGACCAAGAAGATTACCGGTAAGCCTGTGATTACTGTTGGTAGCATAGGTCTCAGCGGTGAATTCATCAAAGACATCCGTGGTGAGTCAGTTCAGTCTACTTCGGATTACAGTAACCTCTATGAAGCCGCTGAAAGGGTGGAGAGTGAGGAGTTCGATCTGATAGCAGTGGGAAGGCCGCTCATTTCCGACTCTCATTGGCCCAAGAAGATTCAGGATCATCAATATGAAGAAATCATTCCATTTTCTAAAGAGACTCTGAAATATTTAAATTAAGGGTGATCTTAGCCGTTTTTACAGGATATCATGATGGTGTTCCTAGCTAAAAACCTTCCTACTTGTCCTGTCTATCATGCTCATCCTGTAAAAAATAACGGAGAGGTGATGAGGAAGTAGTTTAAAGTTAAAGTAATTTGTTGAAATTCCAACACATTCTACTTATAGTCGATGTTTATTGTGAAAGAAACGCGTTAAGCCCTGAGGTATTGTCATATGATTCGCATGACTCGCATTTGTACTTTTTTCTTGCTGGTACTTTTTAATTTTGCTTTTTCAGATCCTGTAACAATAGGAAACTTCACACCACCGGACAACCCTACGCAAAGTCAGTACCCACCATTTTATGATGACACGCACCTTCCCATTGTTTTCGTCAATGATAGCGGATTATCGGATAATGAAGTGTTTATCCTTATCCTCGGGACTAACACTGGTGGTTCACAGGTCTTTATCGACTTTGATAATAGTGGAGTCGGTACCCTACATGTCGTTTCCGAAGGTGAAAATGGAAGCACCTATTCAAAATCGATTCAAGAGTTTCCTGCAGCTAATCCTGATGAAGGTGTTGTTGCCTACGTACCCTATATAACGGGAGCGGTTATCTATATTTCATTTGGATCTAAATTAAACATTCCAGTGAACTCGGGTGGTATCGCAGAACCTGCATTTACAAATCCTGCAGATCCAAACTACACAACCGTGTTTGACACTTTTGAGTTTGCTTACTTGAGCACTCCTACGCAGATTAGTGCGAATGCCACAGCTGTCAGCTTCTTTGGTATTCCCCTTTACGGGTTCATTTCGACCCCTGATCCGGGCACACTATTTAATACAGGTCTCTTTCAACCCAGGAATTTCGTTCAGACCCAGGTAGAGTTGTGTTTTCAAAACGAACCTAGCTTTCCAAGTGGTATAGTTGGTGCTAACGATTGGCCGAATCTGGTTTTAAAGAATTCAGGTGACTTTTTAAGGACTATCTCTACGCAAAATGGAATGGCTGCATCTCCTCCTTTAATGAGTGTTAACTATCTTGATAATGCCACGCAGTATGGATACAGCTATCTGTCTGATATATGGTACGGAGGCGGTGCTCACTTCAAATCGGCCACACTTTTGCTCACGACACCTTCGGTAGTGATTGGCGGTATGAACGTAAATTATACTTACACAGGTTCTGTTAATGTCAGTGACGAATTTGAATTTACAAATGTTGACGCCGGAAAAGTTGTATTAAAACCTCCCACTCCCTCAGGAGGAACAGGCCAGACGACGAGCCTCAGTATCTTTCAGGGGAACTTCACTGCAATGATTGATTACGGTAAAACGACAGCAACTGGCGACCAACCGACGCAGGTAACAAAACTCTTCCAAGAGGCCGTTATTGCCGGACTTATCCCTACGCCACCACCAACTCCGCCAGATAGTATTACCGACAATAACTTTGTAGATGTAAAACTCAGTGATTTAAAGAGCAGTTTTTATACCGACAATGGAAATTTAAACGCAGGTGGATCAACACCCTGGTATGACCTTTATTCCAGGGCCTTTCATGCTTTTGGGAATATTTACACCTATGCTTTCGATGAACCTCTTTGGCCTGAAGTACAAATTTCGTCTCAATTATTTACACCGAATCAAACATTTTTGCAGATATGGATCGGACCAGAAGAAGGTGGAGTGGCAACAAATACTGTATTAACCATTGATCCAGATACTGTCCTCTCCGGAGATATGTCACTATTTACAGCGACAGTGACAGCTGAAGGAACCACAGATATACCGCAGGGGGGCGTACAGTTTAAGGTAAATGGGACCGATGAAGGTGCTCCACAAGCCTTGAATGTCTCAGGAGTCGCTACTTACAATTACGATACAACAGGCGATCCAGCTCCTTCAACTTTATCTATACAAGCTGTTTATGACCCTAGTGTTACTTATGAAGGCACTTTTTCTCCATCGGTTTCTAATTTGGACGATTTAGAAATTACGACTGCTAGTGAAAAAATTCAAACCATGACAACTATAACATCTACACCCAAAGATACTGCTAAGGCAGGACAAAGTGTAACGTTCTCTACTAATGTTATTTCTATACCTTCCGGATCGGGAACCCCTACAGGATCTGTACAATTTTCTTTTCAAAACATCCAAACGGGTGATACTACTTTTAGTCTCGATATAAATTTGGATGGCAGTGGTAATGCGTCGGTCAATAAAACATTTGCTGAAAGCGGACAATTTAATGTCCTTGCCGTCTATACACCCTCTTCGGGATCGGATTTCGATACATCGACGTCAGATGCTTATCCTTTTACTGTCACTTCGCTGCTGAATAAACACCTTTCTACAACAGTACTCGTTTCATCTAGTTCCCAATCACAGCCTGGTGAAGATGTCACATTCGGTGTTACAGTCACTCCTAGATTTCCAAACAGCACGGACCCCTTACGAGGTAAAGTATCTTTGGTCAGCGTCGGTGAAACAGCTACACTTATCGATACAAAACAACTCGATGAAAATGGACAGGCTATTTTTACAACTTCGTTTGAAGAGGGAGGGTATACCGTTTACGTCATCTACCATGGCAGCGACTTCTATTACCCATCCTTTTCTTCTGTTGAGGAACATATTTCAGGAAATATTTTACCTCCAACAAGTGCTAAGGGAGTGCAAAAAAAAAATAAATTTGCGTCACAGAAAGAGTTTGTGAACAAAATCACCTGGAAAGGCCCTGTTACAGGTGATATACCTACGAGTTATAGAATCTATCGTGATATAGGTCTGGCAGATCTTGTAGCCACAGCAGGAGGTTCCTCCTCTAGAAATACAACCTTCAAATACTTGGATCACCGACGTAGAAAGGGAGAGGTCTATACATACTATATCGTTTCGGTTTTCAGTGGAGGAGAAACGTCTGTAGCAACTGAAGTGACTGTGTATCCCCTGAACTATACACAATAAGGTTGAAGAGGGAATTGCATAAATATTTGGGCTGTTTTCTAGGCCTTTTTCCGCCTCGCTTCGGGCTCGTTCTTGTAAACAACACATGGTTGGCTGCGAACTCCGCCCCTTGCGAGCCAAAAAAAATCTCTAGAAAACTGCTTCAACTATTTTTGCAATTTCCTCTGAATATTTGGGTATACTCTATAGTAATTCGGATTCTTGGGTACAAGGGGCAGGGGTTACCGTGAATTATGAGATGTGTGCAGAGGAAGCACACAAATTCGAATTTTGTTGCGCTTGTCTGTCACACTATATATCTCTGAAATAGGGTCAAAGTTTAGCTCATCACCGATGAAGCCTTCGGACAAATCACTATCCAAGGTCGAATAGCTTTTCTCAAGAATAGCTTCAGCCTGTTGTTGCTTTGCTATTGCTTCCCATTTGCGATATAAAATATCTTTCTCGCTTAATATTCGGGCGTGCCGGTGGTAACAATGACTCATATCATCAATTCCATAACTAACGAGGACACGCAGTGGTTGATCCGTACCAACAAAATGGAACTCTCCAACAAAAGAAAAACCATTTTTGGATGATATCGTATAGAGTTCTCTATTTTTAGCTGTGTTGAAAATTCTATCGACTAATGGAGAAAAACTGTGATGAATCAGCTGTCTTTTCAGCTCATCATCTTTTAAATTCAAATAGTTTTGCTTATCTTGATCCCAAAAATTTCGAATATCCTGCAAGCTTTTTACCTTAAACCAGCGCTTAACCCTCGGGGTGTAATGGAAAAAAGGACTCTTACTTGAAAGCTTCACTAACATTGCCGTATTAGTATCATTAAGGTGGAGCGGATTTGTAGTGGTGGATGTGGTGCAAAAAGTTTCGTTCTTTTTTGGCTCTTGCACCTGTACTGCTTTCGAAGATGAACTTTTATTCGGCTGCTTAGGTATTGTTTTCTTTCTATTTGCATTAAGTGTTTTTTTTGCTAATTTCTTTCGAATAGGTTTTTCTTGATAGTTTGTTTTTGATCTAAAAAACTGTCGCAGCATGCTAAGAGTTCTACGGTAGCAGCTATCTATGTCTGAAAGTCTCCCTTTATGAGCAGGTAGTCTATCGAGAATCACTTTATATAAACTTTTCTGCTGTTCGAAGTAAGAATTTGGAATGCTTTTAACTTTTGCAACAAATCGTGGAAAGGCCTTATCTTCGTACTCCCATTTTTTTTCTTGTGAAGTAGATGAAGCAATAAGCCAACCTAAACTTATTTGTTTAGCTAATTTTGTGAGAAAAAAAAGGTGAGGTGCTAATGTTTTAAAACACTGAAGTGTGTGATCCTTCCGTTCCCAACTAGAGAACCTATAGGGGAGGCGAGTGAGCTTACCTGTGAAAAGGTCCTCAATCGCTGTTCGAGTTTTTGATACCACATATTGTCGCTCAATCAGGTCACCAAATCTTTTAACTTCGCTATTTCTAGAAGACTTAAGGGCAATCAGTTTTTTTATACTCTGATGAGTGAGGTCACGGCGGTGATTATTTGAAGCTCCCCTACCTAGACAAATCCAGAGAGCCAATACTTCACTGTTTGATCTTAGTATTTTCTGATACTCCTCCGGTATAGAAATGTCAAAACCATTATCTACTCGCCTTATTACTTTGCACTTGTTTTTCAAAATAAGTTCATTAATTGGTTTCCTGGCTTTTTTCCATGCAAGAGCGACCTCAGCAAGGGTTAATATTAAAGCTGCCTCTTGCTCTATTAACTGAAGACAGGCAACACCAATTTCTTTTTTGTCATTGCTGAAATTTGGTTTTGCAATGTATAAGAGGCCTGAATTACGGAAAATAGTAAATGCTTTGAGGTTAGGTTTTCTTTTTTGTATAGCAGAAAAAAGAATGTCTGGTGCGCCGCTTTGCCAAGCATCCATAATGACGTGGAGAAGTGCTTTGTAACCAAAATTCATTTCAGTCATCATGCTATTACCAGTCGCCAATAATGAAGAGTGTAATTTTGGATATTGGAACCTTGAGTAATCAAAATTAGAGCAATCAAGTTTGAGAGGTTGGTTATTAGTTACACCTACATTTGGAACAGTAGAATTCGGTTGTATAGTCATATTAACCCTTTAATAAAAAAAATCAAGATTGGATATCTTATCTTAGTTGGATAATAGTTACAATGTAAAAGAGTGAAAGTCTATTGATGAGTCAATTGTAAAACAAAAAAACTTGAAAAATTACCCGAACTCGACTAATTGAAGTTGGTTAAGTTTTCTACAGTCCAAACTTGATATGTATATCCGAATGTGCAACCTGTTTGGGTGTACTTAAGTGAAATTAAAATCGTTTTTTTAACTCAGTCTAGTCAAGTATAACAAAGCGAGGGGTACATGATGACAATATATGGTGAAGATCGCAGTCAGACAAACTGGACATGGAGGAATGATTTACCGGAGCTAGGGCAACTCGTCATTGCCGAAATGCCGATGCGTGTCGGAGATCGCTATTCACTCGTTCCCATCTATACGGACTTTCCTGATGCACAAAAATCCTTCACTGGAATAATCAGGCGTGTTGATATTATCGGCACATGGATTCTTGTGTTAAGCGAATTGAAGCCTTCAGAGGAAAAAAAGAACGATATCTCCCTTTCATTAAAAATCCCATATAGGATCATCGAAAGAGAAACTTTCCTCGTGAAACATTATGTTATAACAAATGGACTACTCAATAAAAAAAACATTCATTTTGGTAATGTTTATCCAATAAAATCTGAAAGAGAGTATCGACCCGATAAAATAGTACTTCCTGTTGCCAAACCTCAAATCATCTATGGGTATGATGAAAACCACGATTTCATTTGGATGGATGCTGCTGATCAGGTGCAGCAAAATAGATGGGATTGGAGAGAAAAATGCGTGGTTGTGTAAATTTATATTTTATAAGTGGTAAGATTGATGGTTTTTAATTAAATTCAATCTTATCTTTACAAATTAATCTACTTGGAATATAATACCCCTTCTTCTGCAGAAATTAAGGGGAATTTATGTCTGCAATAACTGCTACACAAAACACCGTAAACCCAGCGGTTTATGGGGTACAAAAAGTGATTGAAGGGGCGAATGCCGTCAAAAATAGCTCCGACGGATTCTATCGAGCCCTCCAAACGTCTTGCTATGGCTGCAAAGCCATCCAAGGTATCGTTGATACAGCAAAACCACTGGCACAAATTGCCGGGGGATTAAATGTACTCGATTTTGGTGATCTGATTTTTGTTGCGAATTACTGGATTAATGGCGAATTCATCAGCGATGCCAAAGAAGGACGTTTCTGTAGTATTTTAGGAACAATTGCTATCGGTGGAGCTGTCATCGGTGGGGCAATGATGTGGCTGTTCGAACTTGGATTTGGCGCTCTCTCGTCCTTCGCTGCCGCTGTTGGATCGATTCCTGTATTTGGTACGGCTGTCAAAGCCATCGCTTCTGTTGGACTTGGTCCGATTGTTTGCGTGTCTGTAGCGATAGGGTACTTCTGTCTAGCAGGTGACTCATTGCAAAAAATCATCCAGAGCGATGTCAAAGAAGAGCGAATAAAGGCTGGGATTGAATTGATTAGTCGCATAGCCGATGCTGCCTTGCACATATTAATGGTCGTTCCCGGGATTGGCCTACCTGCGATTATCGTGTTGGGACTTGTTGCGAAAGGAACAAGCCTTTCTGCTTTCATCTATGGGCATTTCACAAACGAGACGGTCGCGAAGAAAAAAGAACCGAAAATTACAGTCGATGAAGAAAGAAAAATTATCATCATCGAGAAGTATCCCTCTTATACGTTAGAGGAAAAAAGGCAGGAAGCTGAAGGGAAGCCTGATGTCAAGGTGGACTCTAAGAACAAGGTCATCTATTTGAATTTTGGACCAGAATATAAGTTAATCACTAAGAACAGAGGAAGGTAACGATGGTTTGCGCTATACAAAAACCTACAACTTTATTGAACGACATCAAGAATAATACAGATCCTGCTGATAAAGCCTGCAAAATTGTCACAAATGCTGTAAAGCTCAGTGATAAAGCAATCGAATTGGCGAATGGATCACAAGTTTGGGAGCCTATTTCCAATTTAGCTGAACAGCTCAAGGTATTCAACGGATTGGTTGGAGCATTTAATTTTATCAACAGAGCACATGAGTTTGTCTGCCCAGCAAAAATGATGCAGGGTAAAAAAATTGTATCCGACTATAGGTGGAAAGTCGGCAACAAGCGTTCCGGTAAAGCAGTTGGCGATGTCGACAGTAAGAGCTTTAAGGATAACAAGAACGTCTTTAAAGATGACGGTTACTGGAGTGTCACGAAGCTGATTAGTCAGATCTTCTTGACAATTGCACACTCTGTAGCTTTTGTACAGTTCTGGGAAGTTCTTGGTCTCGTCGCTTTTGGCGCTGCTTCATCAGTTCTTGGACTTGTTAAAAGTTTTCTTTATATCCCTGCCGCTACTTTCGGTATTGTTGCTGGTGGAATATCTCTAAGTGAGAGCAAGCACCATGTCAATAACGTTGCGAGAAAAGTCAACAACTGGAAAGGTAAGCTGGGTGGCGATAATGGTGAAAACTTTAAAAAAGCTGATCTTTTAAAGCACTTCAATGCAAAGTTACAAACTCGAAAAGCTGAAATTAAAGAGATTGAAGAGCCGAAAGAGCAAGCTGCTCTACAAGCGAAAATCAACAAATACACTCAGTTTATCGCAGATATCAATACAGTTACTGAAGGTGGAAAACTTGGCAAAGGTACAAAGCTTCATCAGTATTCCACAGTCAAACTTGAAGGCTGGCAAAAGAATGAAGAGGTAGCCAAAGCGAATAAAGGTAAAGCTCAAACAAAGACCTGGCTTGGTATTGCAAGCCAAGTGTGTAAACTGGTTGTGGGTATCATCGCAATCGTCGGTCTCTTCGTAGGTATTGCTACAAATCCATGGTTCGTAATTGCACTATCCGCTGGGTGGTTCGCAACATATACACTAGGGCTCACCAAGTGGCTATACGGTAACTACAATAAAGTTGCCGATATCAGAGCACCAACTCCAAAAGTTGAGTTTGTTAAAGTTTAATCGACTAATAACTAATTAGTTGCAAAATTCAGAATCCTTCGATATGGTAACCACCGAATCGAAGGATTTTTTTATGGAAAAAGCCAGCCCACGACTACCAGCCCACGAATGGGCTGCTGTCATCACGTTCATTACTATCTTGACATTTATCGCTATCTTAAATTTTTTTGTGAATAAACGAGACGCGCACCTCACCCTTCCCATACACTCAACTGACGAAGTCCACATTACCTTCAAAGGAGCTGTATCAACCCCGAAAACATTCAAGGTAAAACAAGGTACTAAGCTGAGTGAAGTTATCGAAAAAGTAGGGGTTCGCGAAGGAGCAGACCTTTCTTCCCTGCAAATGGGAAGAGCGCTCAAGAACGATCAGGTGATCGATATTCCTGCTAAAAAAATGATCACCGTCTTCCTAGAAGGTGATGTTTCGTTTAGAGGAGCCTTCATTATAGATGCAGGCTCTACTCTTAATGACCTCTATGACAAACTGCAAAAAGAACAGCCTATTACTAACCGCGGGTTAGCTCACGAAGAGGTGCTCAAGTTTTAACGGGCATAGGTGGTAAGCTAACTTGGGCATGAAAGGAGTGAAAATATTTTGCAATTATTTGATTTCGCACGTTTTTACTCTAAAAAGTCAAAATTTTGCTGGTTTTCGCTTGTCGGAAATGTTGCGCTCTGCTAAGATTTACTATTTCAAGCTTTATGATAGTTGATTTTAATCAAGTCCTCCGTTAAGCACTGTTGAGAACGTATTTCGTATGTAACTCTTCACTTGTTTCTTGGAGAATCTATCCGAAGTAAATAAATCAGTTGATAAAGGTACGCACACTAGACATGATCGGTGTGTAAATATTTTAGGGACGAGAATTATGACACGTAAGCTGATGGGTAGAAAGCGTGGGATGGCTCATGTTTTTGATGACAAGGGTAACCTACTTCCATGCACAGTAATCGAATTGGAAAAGAATGTCGTTACTCAGATCAAAACCGTAGAATCTGACGGCTATACAGCTGTACAAATCGGTTTCGAGAAAGTAAAAGCGAAAGATCCTAGAACGAAAGAGTCTAGAACAACGAAACCACTACGTGGTCACTTTGCTAAAAATGACGTCGAGCCTCGCAAGAATCTTTGCGAGTGTCGTGTTAGTGATGTAGAGGGTTACGAAGTGGGACAAGAATTTGGTGTTGAAATTTTTCAAGATGCCGAATTTGTCGATGTCACCGGTACTTCGAAAGGTAAAGGTTTTCAGGGTGTTATGAAACTACATAACTATTCTGGTGGACCTGCTTCTCACGGTTCCAAATTTCATAGAAGACGTGGCTCCCAAGGGATGCGTTCAACACCTGGCCGTTGTTTGCCAGGGGGTAAGAGACCATGTCAGATGGGTAATAAGCGTGTGACAACACAAAGCTTAAGAGTTGCTCGCATCGACGAAGAGGAAAACCTACTGCTTGTTTGTGGTGCTGTGCCTGGTCCTACTGATGGTCTTGTTTGCATATCGCCAGCGGTCAAGAAGACAGCAAATGCTAAGTAGTCATAACGTATAAGATTTTTTGGAGATAGATAGTGGCAACACTCAAAAAATATAATTTAGATGGGGCAGAAGTCGGAGAAGTAGAGATCAATGAACTGATCGCTTCTGCAGAAGTGAACAGCCAAGCTGTGAAAGATTACATTGTTGCTCTTCGTGAAAACAAAAGACAATGGTCTGCAAGCACTAAAGG
>JAJFMC010000317.1 GCA_021772365.1 Chlamydiota bacterium | reverse complement strand
CTCAAAAGTGGTAGCCTTAACTCCGTGAAGCCCAAATTTATAGGATAATGTAAACGGATGATATTCCAATTCGTTACCCCATGCCCTCAAAAATTGGGGAATGCGAAATGTAGTCAAAATAAGTTCAAATTATTTTTTCAGGGGAATCCCTATTGTCGGTAACAGCTAGTTGTTCTAAATACTGGTCGCCATGGTAATACTCTTTAGAGTAGTTCTGGAGGTATTCTTTAGCATTGCTAGTATGCTTGCAATCATTCAACAACCCTGCTTTTCCAAGTGTGATTGTGCCACCACAGATAGCGGCGATTGGCTTATTTTTATTATTAAATTGCCGCAAAGTCTCAGTGATTTCATCAGCAAGCTCTTCGTTATGCCAACGTTTACCCGAGCATATCGGCAGCGTGGGTACGGATCCCCTGTTTCATGATCTCAGTCATTTCCATTTTTGACGGACAGACAAAAGTGGGTAACGCAAAATCCTCAGGATCAACCTCAAGAATTCCTAGTTCATCAGCAAGATCGAAATCTTCGGCCATCACTGCTTTGACAAGCTGCATGGTCGGGATATTCAACGGCATGATCTTGTCGTAAAGGGTAGGATCGATGAAACCCCGATGCTCGCCATGTTGACTTGTATTGAAATCGAATTTTTTCTCCGTAATATCGAAATGACCAGAAGCATACGCACGACTGTAAGAGTATTTATTCAGCCCCAAACGGAAAAAGTGTAGCAGCTCCCTCTCCGTACTTTCAGGAATCACACAAAAGATATCGTGAGAAAACCCAAGAAAATCCTCCATATCAACACGGAATCCTGTTAAGGGATCGCCGGAGATTAAACGCGACGACTTTTTGGGGATCCTACCAGTAACGAGGCTAGCCATAGGATATCCCTCTCGTAATTTGAAATATCCAGTTTGCCCATCGAGGATACCCGGACCGGCGACACTCACAACCTTTTCATTGTAATAGCGTCCTTTGAGCAAAAGGTTCCCTATCGATATCACGTCGTGAACATTCATTGTCCAAACTACATCTTCAGGACTGGAAATCGGGTCGATATGCTGGATATGGACAGAATGCGTGCCGATAGGATGCGGTCCTTCAATTGTATGAATCGTCACATGCTCAGCTTGAGTGAAGGCTTTACAATCACTATCCTTATGGTGAACAAGATGCACTGCTCCGTCGGCTATTTTTGATAATGCATTCAATCCAGTCTGAAATTCAGCTTCATGCCCCGTAACTTGTAATTCAGGGGGAACGGAGAAAGGAGCTGATTCCACTGCTTTCACAAAGATACTGCGAGGAGATTTTTTTGGGTCTGCCAATATCGAAAACGGTCGTTGGCGGATTTTCGCGAAAATTCCCCCTTTAAGGAGACGTTCAATCATCTCTTCTTTCGAAGCCGTCTCAGGATTAATAGGAGAATGTTCAATAAATTTCTCTTCTTCATCAGGTTCGATGATGATATCCATGATACGACGTTTGAGGCCTCGCCTGACATCCTTAATAGTCCCCGCTGCCGGAGCGACAAACACGCGACCAGGACACCCTTTATCTTCGCACACTGGCTCACCGATTTGGACTTTTTCTCCCACCTTCTTCAAGAGCTTTATCCGTAAATTATCAAACTCCCAAAGGTTTAAGGAAAACTCTTGGGGTTTAGCTTTCCCCGTCGCCTGTCCTGATGGATGGAAGTCTTGAATACTACCTTCTGGTTTTCCCTTGATAGGAATGTTTAGTCCTTTTTTGATTTTGATATCCACGGTATACCTCGGTCTAATTGTGTCTTAATCCAAAAGTAGTCAAAAAAAGAGTTTTTCGCAAGGAAGAGTCACATGTAACGGAGTCACCATTTATTCTTGCAAGTATATCGCGATCATTTTACAATCGATGTTTACAAAGGATTGATTATGTTAAAGCCTTTTTTTACAGATTCCTTCTTTCGATTTTGGTGGCTCTAGGCCATCTTCAATTAGCTATCCTCAACCTATACATCTTACATACAAACAAAAAAATATAGAGCAAGTTCTCAAACGGAGAAGTTTATTAAATGAAACTTGGAAATGAAAATACCCGAGGTAGCTTACTGGGTAGTACCCTATTGATTGCAGGCTCATGTATCGGAATCGGTACCTTAGGTCTACCGGTCAATACAGCCATGGCCGGATTTTTACCAGCTGTCGCCATGTTCCTTGTTAGCTGGCTGTTTATGATGTCTACAGGGCTTCTCCTCCTAGAGGTGAACTTGCATTTTAAAAAAGATGCCAACCTTATCACTATGGCAGACAGGCTTTTAGGGAAGGCTGGACAAGCTGCTGCGTGGTTTTTGTTTCTTTTCCTCTTTTACTGCATAATGGTGGCTTACTCGGCAGGAAGTGGAGAGCTAGTCGCCGATTTCGTTGAAGAAGTATTTTCCCTAGATATCCCCAAGTGGTTAGGAAGTGTTGGGTTCGTTACGATCCTTGGGATTATCGTCTATTTCGGTGCATTTGCTGTCGACCGTCTCAACAGAATTTTAATGGGGGGATTGATCCTCACCTACTTCATGCTTGTTATGCTAGGTGTACCACATGTACGTCGTGAATTCCTTAGTTACGTCGACTGGTCGCAATGTATCTGGGCGATTCCCGTGATGATCATTTCCTTCGGCTACCATAACCTCATTCCGAGTTTGACGACCTACCTCGATTTCAATGCCAACCGCATGCGGCTATCCATCATCCTCGGCAGCGCTATCCCTCTAGTAGGGTATATCATTTGGGAGTGGATTATCCTAGGTGTTATTCCACACGAAGAATTCGCGAAGGCAATGCAAGAAGGGAATATGGTCACGCATACATTGAAAACTGTAGTTGGAAGAGCGTGGATTGTCGACATCATGGAATATTTTGCTTTCTTCGCCATCATCACATCGTTTATCGGTGTGGCATTGAGCTTCGTCGACTTCCTAGCCGATGGTTTTCAGATCAAGAAAGACCGTACTGGTAAGTTAATTATTACTTCTATGGCACTAGGTCCTCCACTGTTTTTCTCATTGCTCTACCCTAAACTATTTATCCAAGCATTGAATTATGCAGGGGGATTCGGCGCAGTGATTTTATTCGGTGTCCTCCCCGCACTCATGGCTTGGGTTGGACGTTACCGTAAAAAATTATGGGATAAAATGATCCTTCCCGGTGGAAAATTCACCTTGGTATTGATCATCCTTTTCGGATGTTCAGTTTTTGCCCTTCAATTGATTAATGCGTTGAATCTCGTCGGTAAATAATAAGGAGATCATAAAATGTTGTTCATAGAAAATAAAGTGATCGGGGGAGTGCTTCTTGTATCGGGAACGACGATAGGTGCTGCGATGCTCGCACTTCCACCTGTTACAGGGCTTGCCGGATTTTACCCCTCGCTCATCCTCTTTTTTCTTTATTGGGCATTTTTTGCGTTTACTGCCCTCTTGATGCTCGAAGTAACTCTATGGATGGAAGCTAATACTAACCTTATCACTATGGCAAGAAGAACTATAGGTACGTGGGGGGAAGTACTCAGCTGGACGACTTACCTATTCCTCCTCTACTCGCTGACTACTGCTTACCTAGCCGGCAGTAGCCGAATATTTATCGATTTCTGCGAAGCTGTCACCGGTTACGACCTACCCGACTGGGCAGGCCCGTTGCCGCTGCTGTTAATTTTCGGATTTTTCGTCTACAGAGGAGCGCTATTTGTCGATCTAGCCAACAGACTCCTCATGCTCGGACTTATCGTCACTTACTGCCTTGCTGTAGGGTTCCTTGCACCGCATGTTGAAGAAACTCTACTGCAACATACGAATTGGAAGTTTATGATTATCAGTAACTCGATTATTGCCACATCGTTTGGATTTCACATCATTATCCCCAGTTTGGCGACCTATATGCAGCGCGATGTTAAAAAACTCAAGAAAGCGATCATCATAGGTAGTAGTTTGCCTTTGGTTGTCTATATTATTTGGGAGTGGGTGACTCTTGGAGTGATCCCTCTAGATGGTGAATACGGTATCATCAACGGGTATGAGCAAGATGCTAATGGCGCTCACCTCCTGACAGGGTTACTAGGCAATACGTGGCTGTCGATGGTACTGCGCTTTTTTGCCTTCTTCTCGATTATCACATCATTTTTGGGAGTTTCTCTCAGTTTGAGGGACTTTTTGGCCGATGGGTTTAAGATCAAGAAAACGGGATTTGGAAGGATGAAACTATTTCTGCTCACCTTCGTGCCGACACTATTTTTTATGTGGATCAATCCACGGGCATTTTTAAGTGCGCTCGAGTATGCTGGTGCGTTTGGAGTGATGATTTTGCTAGGATTTCTACCCGCGTTGATGGTCTGGAAAGGACGTTATAAGCAACACATTCCCAGCCATTATACTGCTCCCGGAGGGAAGGTGTCTCTGATCATCGTCATGGCGTTATCAGGGCTGATTGTTCTCCTCGAGATTGCTAATAAATTAGGTTTTGCAGAATATTATTTAAAAATATATTAAGGAATGAGTAATGACAGAAGAAACAGAAAAAAAACGGATTCTTACAGGTGACAGACCTACAGGAAACTTACACCTCGGACACTACGTCGGATCACTGCAAAATCGCGTCGAATTACAGGATAAATACGACTGCTATTTTATCATTGCCGACCTACATACTCTGACTACGAAACCGGAAAAAGAACATATTTTAAAGATACGTGACAACGTACGAGAGATGGTTCTAGACTACCTCGCTTGCGGGATCGACCCGAAAAAATCGACTATCTACCTACAATCGGCCATCCCAGCCGTCTACGAGATGAACCTTATCTTTGAGATGATGATCTCTATTAACAGACTTACAGGACTACCTAGCCTCAAAGAAATGGCTCGTAACGCCCATATCGACGACGAAAGTATACCCTTCGGCCTCCTTGGATATCCCGTCCTACAGTCGGCCGATATCCTTATGCCACGCGCACACCTCGTACCCGTAGGAAAAGATAACCAGGCCCACATCGAACTTTGTCGTAGCATTGCAAGAAAGTTTAATGCCTATTATGGAGAGGTCTTCCCCGAGCCCGATGTCCTCCTGAGTAACGTTCCAACACTCATCGGCACTGACGGACAAGGAAAAATGAGTAAGTCCGCAGGCAATTCCATCTTCCTTGCCGACGACCCCAAGACCGTTGAAAAGAAAGTGCGTGGGATGTATACCGACCCCAACAGAGTTCATGCCAATATTCCTGGGACGGTTGAAGGCAACCCTGTTTTCATCTATCACGATATTTTTAATCCCAACAAAGAGGAAGTTGAAGATCTAAAAAAGCGCTATAGAGAAGGTACTGTCGGCGATGTAGAAGTCAAAGATAAACTCGCCTACGCCATCAACCAATTCCTTGCACCTATACGCGAACGGCGTCAAGTTTTTTCAGAAGATAAGGGATATGTCGAGCAAGTCATCTATGAAGGTACCATGCATATGAATGAAGTCGCTAATGCTACGGTCAAAGAAATGCGTAGCGCCATGGGCCTCACAGGAGGCTGGAATAAAATTTCCCGCGTCGCTAGAAAAAGGCAAGGAAGCTAGGCCTATTGAAGATTTGGGAGTGTTCTTTACTGAATGATTGCAGGTTTAGAATTCGACTTATGGTATAGGTACCATACTTCTGAACCCTGTTTGCTAGCGACTTTAACCCAACCTCGGTCAACTTTTGACTTGGTTAGTTTAGCCCTAGTTACCAACCATTCGATCCCTTTTTGGTCTAGATAATTTGATAAGTCAGTAGATTTCTTGATGACTTCAATATTTACTTTGCCATCTAAATTGAGCACTCCATCTCGAAAGTACCCTAAAGTACCTGACTCATGCGCACCGATCTTGACTCCTACGGGAACATTTGCTTGGACGAGTTTGAGCTCATCATTATAATACATGCTTCCTCGAAACACTTTATCAGAATGATGCCAGTAGATAAATAGTGGAATTTGCAAGCTCAGCACTAATATAGTCGAAACACAATAGACACGTAATGGTTTTGATAAATTATCTATTACTAAAACTGTCGCCATAACAGCCAATAGAGAAAGTGGAGCTAAATATCGGGGATAAAACCATGTTGCTACCGAATTAGATAAATACCAAATTATTAGAATGCAGTATGTAGCAGCAAGGAATTTAGCAAATTGATAAGATCTCTTTGTGAAACCATCCGTTTCATTTCTTTTACGAAAAAAGGATACACAAAGAGTTATAACGAAGGTGATTAAGATCAGGCGAAACAGAGTACTCCATACCCCCTCCCATTGTCCAAAGTAAAAAAAAGGGGTAAGAACTTCGCAAATTGCTTCGAACATGTATACTAATCTATCGAAGCTGATGGTAAACTTACTCTGAGCAATTCCGCTACTGGGCTGAATCGAACCACTTAAATAATAATTATAAGTAAACCAAGGAGTTGAAATGATTAAAGCAGGGATACCTATTGCCGCCATTTTAATAATTCGCTGACCAAAAGTAAGAGATCTACTGATTCCTTCAAAGAAAATCACTACTAAAGCAAAAAAGGCGGCATCAATTCGGGTTAGCATAAGTAATCCTAATAGAATCCCCATGCCTGCCGCACGAAGAAACGTCTTCGTTCCAATCCTTTGGTAATACAACCAAGTAAGGGTATACATAAACAGTAGGAAACCAGTTTCTAAGCCATTATAATGAAAACGCCAAATTCCTGCAGCCGTGAGGTAAATGAGAACACATAATAGTGCTCTTGAGAGTCGTTCATTTTTGGGTGTGGTATTTTCCGCAATTTTATACGTAATAGAACCCAAAGCAAGTGCTGTAAGAATGATGATAAAGGTATTGACTACAAACAGCCAGCGAAGGCTTTCAATTCGATCTCCGCCATTAAAAAAATACACAGGTGCAGCCACGGCAATTGTATAAAGAGGTTGAAAGCCATTTGTTAGCATGCTTCCATCGATCGTCAAACCATTACCCATAGCTAAATTTCTGGCAACAGTCAGAGAGTAAAAACCATCTTCGGTTAAGGGTGTGTTTGGGAGGTTAGCTTCGTTGCGTAAAGCTAAAGAGGCCATACTTGTTACCGAAAGGGCGATTACCAATAAAATAATCGTTAACCAACGACCAGAGAATAACATAGACTATCCTACTTTTTACGATTTCTTCTGTAGACGAATCATTTCGAATTCCTGACTATAATTCAATTTTTATTTTATGAAAAAATGCCAAACTTTACCCTCCCGTTAGAGAGTGAAGTGAAAAGGAATGTAACCGGGGGGGGGATCGATCGAAAAATTAAGTTGAGTATTGGGTAGCAATCGGGTTTCTAGTACGAATAAGAAGAGATGAGGTATTGATTGCGCTTTTTACGAAACTGCTCGCGTTCCTTCTGCTGGTAGGCACGCAGCTTCCAGACGATATAGGGCTCTTTACTAATGATTTGATATATTTCTTTCGTCCCATTGACCTTATGGAATAGTTCTCTTTTCGACTTAGTCGCTTCCAAAGCTTCTTCGATTTTTTCTGGATAGAGACTCTTGACGATTCCTATGATTAAATACTGTGTTGTCACGGGCTTAAAGGTTTTATGATTGGAGATCACAATTAACACCCCGTGACAATCCTCATGTGCAAATTTTCCGTAAAAAGGACGGTAGTGGAAAGGCTCAAAATGAACACCCGGAAATTTCTGTGCGTTTAAGTGCTGTGCAAAGAGGTTCGCATCAATCCACGGTGCGCCAACTACCTTAAAAGGTAGTGTATAGCCAATTCCGATATTCATGAGAGATAACTCCCCGATGATTCCTGTTGTCGGATAGAAAAATGCTGTTGAGGCTTCAGGAACCTGCGGACTGGTAGGAATCCATGGCAAGCCGGTATCCTGAAAAGTCATATCCCTCTTCCACCCTTTCATAGGGACGACACGTAGCTTGCAGCCAACTTTGTATTCGCCATTAAAATATTGTGCTAGCTCACCAATCGTCATGCCATGGCAGTAAGGAACATTTACATAGCCTAGCTTAGAGCGATAGCGTTCATCAAGCATTGGGCCATCGATCGTTAATCCATTGATCGGGTTGGGCCTGTCGAGAACGATGACATTGATTCCTCTTTTCGCCGCCTCTTCCATCACGTAAAAAAGGGTTGTGCAGTATGTATAAGACCGAGCACCTAAATCCTGGATATCGAAAACCAAAGTATCGATCCCACTAATCATTTTGTCTGTCGGTCGATCGGTTTCTCCATGTAGGCTATAAATTGGAATTCCTCCGTGGTGAATCTGGTGCTCAACTTCTTCGTTGGCGTATGCAGCACCGAAAAGGCCATGTTCTGGAGCGAAGATCGCTTTGACTTTATATTGATATTTTTTTGCGTTGGCAAGAAGGACTTCTAAGGTTGGTCGCATGTCGCGGTTG
>JAJFMC010000316.1 GCA_021772365.1 Chlamydiota bacterium | reverse complement strand
TCACCTGATGAGCCTGACCGATTTCTTCAAGTTTTTTCCCGACGACAACAGCTGTTTCTCCACCAATATTTGCATCGATTTCGTCGAACACAATTGTCGTCGTTGCATTTTTCGAGGAAAGCAGCTTTTCAATAGCGAGCAGCAACCTAGAGATCTCTCCACCGCTAGCACACTCTTTGATAGAGATCACTCTTTCGCCAACATTTGGTGCCATTAGAAAGGCAACTCTATCGTCACCATAAGAAGACCTGCTCTGCTTCGTGATGTCGATTTTAAATTCAACTTTTGGCATATTCAGCTCTCTTAGTTCTGTCGTCATCTGTCGTTCCATTTTTTTCGAAGCTTTAATCCTTTGGCCTGTGAGTTTTTCGGCAAGAGTGTTGCATTCAACTTTGTGTGTTTCAAGTTGTTTCTCTAGATTTTCGATTTCGATATCTGTACTTTCTAGGCGTTCAAGTTCTTTTTCAGCATTTTCCTTATACAGGTAGACATCTGGTAAGGTGGGTCCGAACTTGCGCTTGAGTTTATCAATAGAAGTCAGTCGGTCATTAATCACTTCTGCGCGGTGAGGGTCATTGTTGATGCTGCCCAAATAGTTTCTCAATGAGTGAGCGACTTCTTCGACTTCACAGGTGGCATCGTGCAATGATTGGTGTAGGTCCTTGAGTGATGGATCGAGCGACCTCATAGACTCTAATACAGCAACATTTTTTGTCAGTTGTGCGACAAGTGATTGGTCATTTCCATGTAGGTGTGCCTGGACGACGCGCGAGCTGCTAAAGATCTCTTCCGCGTGCGTTAGAAATGAATACTCAGAAAATAGGTCTTCTTCTTCATCTTCCAAGGGATTGACTAAAGTGATTTCGTCATTCTCAGCACGTAGTCTCTCGATCTCCCTTAGCCGAAAGGCCTCATTTTGATGGTGCTCGTTGACCTGTTTTTGCAGTTCGTGCACTTTATTCAACGATTTCGAAAAGGCTTTCCGATGCTTGACGCAGTCGCCATAAAGATCCAAAATATTGCGGTGCTCTTCCTCACTATACAAGCGTTGATTGGCATGCTGCCCAACAATCTCTACGAGTTGTGCGCCAATTTGTTTCAATAAACTGACATGTGCCATTTGATGGTTGATAAATGCGCGGCTTTTGCCGGAGGAATAGAGTTCGCGCTTGATGATCAGGTCTTCACCTTCAGGCATGTCGATGCCCGCTTCCTCGAGGATAGGTTGTAAAGCTAGCAATTTTTCGGGATCGAACATCACTTCAACCGTTGCTTTTTCCGTCCCCTTTCGCACCATTTTGATGTCGGCACGGGCACCTGTGATGAGTCGTAGAGCCGACATAACAGCAGATTTACCTGCTCCAGTTTCTCCAGTGATAACATTAAATCCTTCCTGGAAGGAAATTTTTAGTGAGTCAATAAGTATAAGGTTTTTGACAATGAGTTGTTTAAGCATGTTACCGATCAAATGTTTGTGAAAGTAGGTTCTTGAGTTTCCCGTTACTGTTGTCCATTAGCAGGCCTGTTCCTTGCCACTCGGGTGCGGAGAAGACGAGATTGTCATGGTGGTAATAGACTGGAGTGATCTCGACCGGCGGTAAGTTTTCGAAGCGATAGATCACAATCTTCTCAATAATTGTTGGTGTTCTCATTTCTGTTGCAGCTGACGGTTCGAAAGGCGTCGCTTCATTGAAATAGTTGGCTACACCGACCTGTTGCTTGAGATTCAGGGTATAGGGCACATTTGTATGGTAAACTTCCATCCCGTTGATGTCATTGAGTTCTATATGTTTTTCTGTACTTTTCGTCTCGACGACTTGTACGTAATTAAGAATAAACAGAGTCATCATCAAGACAATGGCAATGCCTATCAATACGACGAGAGTTTTATTGCTCATGGATCCTCTACCTGGGTGGATTAAACCTAACGGGTCCCATTGTCGTGTTACGATACAATCTCGTCAAGAGTTTTGAAGTGCATCTTTGCCACCTGAGGCAGTTGCTCCCTGCCGTGTTTTATTACATATTCCCGTCCGGCAGAGATTGTTTTTTGTGAGGCACCCTTCGGGAGCTCAACATCGAACCTTTCGGAAAGATTTTTTATGCCATAGACAAAAGCTTCACGAGCAAGGATTGATGCTGCCGCCACAACGACATCTTCTTCACCCCGATGCCTTTGGGTGAGGTTTACATCGATATCCTTTCGCTTCAACGCATTGATGACGACGTGTTCACTGGCGAACTGGTCGATAATGACGTTGTCACACGATGTTTTTTTAACGAGCGCCTCGATGGTCGTCGCATGACCCCAAGCTAGCAGGCTATTCAGGTTGTTGAATTTCTCGTAAAGTTCATTGTACTTCGCTGGGTTGATCTTGACAATATGGTACGTAAATTCGGAGCGTATTTTCTTTGCTAGCGATAGGATTTTTTTCTCCGTCATTGTTTTGGAGTCTTTCACACCGATTTCTTTTAATCGTACGATCTCGTCACCACTAGCGTAGACACCAGCGACGCAGAGAGGACCAAAAAAATCACCTTTACCCGACTCATCGATACCGATACGTCCCGTTGTGTCGACGGTATTGTCAACATGCGTATAGGTGAAGGTTTGTAAAATATTTGGTTCTAGGTAAAATTCAATGAACTCGTCTTTGTTCTTCCCCTGAACGACGAGCTTTCCCGACTCATAAAGAGTGCAAGAGATCCCTTTCTTTTTGGCAGAAAATACTGTGTGGGGAGGCTTGGATAATTCGAAGTCTTGTGATCGCAGGTCGTTAACAAGTTTACCGGCAAGGTGCGGGTCAATGTTTGTGACAAAAGTGTTCGGTTTGGTCATATTCTTAACTCTTTAGCTGTGAATGATCGTTCCATTTTACAGGAACCGTCATTAATCTCAAACCTTTGTCGAGGTTAGGGTGTTAAGTCTTTGTTTTAAAAATGACCGCAGATATTCTGTCGAAATTACCCATAATCAATCAGGAGAATATTTTACTAAATAGCAAGGCCTACATGCGTCATGTTTTGGCGAGCTGTTCAATTCAAATTGACGTAGACGAGATCACAAGAAC
>JAJFMC010000315.1 GCA_021772365.1 Chlamydiota bacterium | reverse complement strand
ATTGCGTCATTACTGGTCATTATCATGACCACTTCCGGGGCTGTGTGTAGCGAAACAACACCCTATTCATTTGATGATGTAAATGCAAGAAACGTCAAGAACACACTTTTCAAAGAACGAGCACTGATTTTTTCTGGAAATGCAACTCCAGAGCTTGCTCGTTCGGTTGCTGAATACCTCGATACACCTCTTGGAAACTCAAAGGTTAAAAAATTCAACGATGGTGAAATTTCTATTAGAATCCAGGAAAATGTGCGGAACAAAGATGTGTATATCCTTCAATCATGTTGCTCAACAAAAAGTGCAAGTGTTAATGACAACCTCATTGAATTGTATTTAATGATCAGAACAATGAAACGTTCCTCTGCATCAAGTATTACTGCCGTTATTCCCTATTATGGCTACGCTCGCCAGGACCGTAAAACGGAACCTCGCGTCCCTATCTCCGCAGCAGACATAGCAATGATGCTTGAAATGGGTGGATTAGATCGCGTAGTCACAGTGGACTTACATGCAGGACAGATCCAAGGATTTTTCCACTACGCCCCTGTCGACAACCTTTATGCCTCTTCAGTATTTGTTCCCTATTTTGCCGAGAAGGAACTTGATAATATCGTTGTCGTCTCCCCAGATGCCGGTGGTGTCGACCGTTCGAAAAAATTTCTAGAAAAGCTAAACGAATATGGAACCGAGGGCAGTCTGGCCTTGATCAGCAAACAACGTGCAGGTGCTGGTGTTGTAGCATCAATGAGCCTAATTGGCGATGTAGAGGGTGCTGACGCCATTATTGTCGATGATATGTGCGATACTGGAGGAACACTCTGCAAAGCAGCACAGCTGTTGAAAGATGAAGGAGCTCATCGGGTATTTGCCGTGATCACTCATCCCGTTTTCTCAGGTACTGCACTTGAAAAAATACAGCAATCAGTCATTGAAGAAATGGTGATTGCAGATACAATCCCTTTACGAGGGGACACCCCTGATAACCTCAAGGTCATATCTGTCGGTCCGTTACTAGGGGAAGCAATCAGAAGAATCGAACTGGGAGAATCTGTTTCGGATCTTTTTGAATAAAGGGTAAGAAAAACAGGCTGCAGAGGGAATTGCAAAAATAGTTGAAGCAGTTTTCTAGAGATTTTTTTTGGCTCGCAAGGGGCGGAGTTCGAAGCCAACCATGCGTTGTTTGCAAGAACGAGCTCGAAGCGAGTCGGAAAATAGCCTAGAAAACAGCCCAAATATTTATGCAATTCCCTATCTTTTTAATACCGTTTCCTATATATAAAATTTGAATCCTTTATACCGAATGTGATTCAAAATCCACAATTTTGAATCACATTTGGAATAAACGAAATAACCTTACAAAGGATAACTTATGAAGAAACATATATTTTTTATTATGTTGATAGTTAATGGTCTTGCTATCGGAAGTGATCAAAATTGTAGACAATGTGGTGAAGGGGCTCTTCGATCACTTACAGAACCGTGTGGCGTATACATCGAATTAACCGGACAGTATGCAGTCCCCACTGAAACTGGTTTAGGGACGTTTACTGACAGTTGGCAATATGCAGATCAAGACGGAGGTGTAACCTCTCTTAGTAAACCTAGTAAAGCCAATTACGACCCTGCGGGTGGAATTAAACTGGGATATGACTTTCCTTGCTCAGCAAAAATGATAGAAGTTGAGTATTCTCATTTATATAATTCTAAGCATAATTATAACGATACATCTGATAATCCGATTAGCTTTGGGAGTGTATTTTTTAATACTGCTTTTCCATTAACTCCAGATGATCCATTTGTAAGTGATGCTTACCTAAGGTACACTGTGGATCAAGGTGCAATCTTACTCGGACACCGGTTTATCACTGAATCATGTTGCATGGCATTTACACCCTTAGTTGGTGTTCGATATGCCCGACTAGAGCATGATTTAACTTTTGCTGTAGGAAATGTTAGAAGCCATTATTCTGGTGCAGGCCCCTTGATTGGCTTTGATTTTATTTATAATTTTTTCAAATGTCTTTCATTAACTGCCCATTTTGACACATCTCTTCTAATGGGGTCAGTTAAATCAAGCTCTCTATTAACTTTTGGAGCAATCAATCGTTTTGAGTCTCCATCAACTGGCCGAGTAGTTACCGCTCTTGGCGGCAGACTTGGGTTAGCTTATGAATATGTTTTATGTAAAAAATCAAGCATTAACTTAGAAATCGGTTATGAAACAAATCAATATATTGGGGCTTTTGATATAATTACAAGTTATGTCGAACCGATTCAGAGGATTCATAATATTGGAACAACTAACTTAGGAGTTTCCGGACCATATATTAAGCTAACTTGGCATATGTAAAGGATTGTGGGTATAGCGACAAACCACCTTGTCGCCCCCTCATAAACCCCAATTAGTGGAGCCAAATTCCACCATTCGTTTTATCATTAAAGCGCGAGTAAAAAAGTATAAGAAAACAAGTGGGTTTCAGCGTCTTTCCAGAGGGAAAAATGCTGAAACCCACTTGTTTTTCCTATAAAGGGAATTGCAAGAATAGTTGAGGCAGTTTTCTAGAGATTTTTTTTGGCTCGCAAGGGGCGGAGTTCGCAGCCAACCACGCGTTGTTTACAAGAACGAGCCCGAAGCGAGGCGCAATAAGGCCTAGAAAACAGTCCAAATATTTATGCAATTCCCTCTATACTTTAAATCTTTTCGAAAGTTCTTGCTGATTAAATGTTGTCAGCGTGTTTTGACCTGAAGGGCTTTGATAGGGATGCTTGCAGGAAAACAAGCGCTCAACAAGATGTTCTGCTTCTTGGATACTCATTTTCTTCGTTCGCGACAGAGATAGGCGACTTGCATGAGACGCTAATTTTCTCTCTACTTCTCCCTCAACCTTAATTTGTTCATCTCTCCCTAAAGAGTGAACCAGTTCGTGGACGAGGGCTTCTAAATCAATGTCGCCAAAAATGGTGGGAATCGCATCGATCATAAAAGAGTGTTTCCCAAATTCTTTGATCCCTACTCCTAAGTTTACTAGTGTATCTATGTTTATCTGGAGAAGTGCTGATTCTTCGGGAGTCAATTCTATGGTTACTGGTACGAGTAATTGTTGTATCTCGATCGGTTGAGAGCGGTTTTCTTTGAGTAACGACTCATAAACGACTCTGGAATGAGCTGCTTTCTGGTCGATAAGCACTAAACACCCATCGCTGTTACCCACAGAATAGCCATCTAATAGGATGTATCCCGGTATCGTTCCAATAACATGGGGCTTAGGCTGCTGACTCATTTCATCATCAGGTATGAGAGGGATTTCATGAGAAGGTTCCTGTATAAAAGGATATTCTTCGGGTTCTACGACAAAAGGAGCTGGAGCAGGAACTGAAAATTGTTGTGGTGTATTCTGAAACATATTTTCATGCACCAAAGGCACGCCACCAAATCCCTTTTGTTCAAAGATAGACTGAGATTCTTCCTGAATTGGAGCAATATCAAAAGAAACAGGTGCAAAACCAGAACCATGTAGGCCTTTATCCACGGCTTGTATCACAGCTCTTTTTAGGACCTGTTCCTGCCTCAGCCTTACCTCTTTTTTTTGTGGATGAACATTGACGTCAACAAAATCTCCCGACAGCATGATATGTAGGACAAAAAGAGGGTGCCTATTTGTGGGTAATGTTGTGCTATACCCCTCTCTAACAGCATTATGAACAAGTGGGGAAAAAACGGGCCGCCGATTGATAAATACGTATTGGCCGGTACGATTGTGTCGCGTATTTGCCGGAAGACCAATGTATCCATAGATTTCTATGCCTTCATAAGTATTTTCTACTTCACAACATTGGCTAATAAATTCATCACCTAATACATCAGTAAGACGCTGTGAAAGCTGTGAAGAAAACTGATCCCCAACCGGTCTTTTAGTTTCCAAAATATTCTTTTGGTTGCTGATCAGTTCGATTTTTATTTCAGGATTGGCGATAGCGAGCTTCATGAGCATCTTGAGGATTTCATTGCTATCAAAATTCGGAGAACGCTGGAATTTCCTTCTTACTGGCACATTAAAAAACAAGGACTTCACCTCAATAGTCGTTCCACATGATCGAGCAACCTCGCAAACCTTAACAATCCTGCCGCCTTCAACAATTACCATCGTTCCTTTCTCTGCTTCACCTTCCCGACAAGTAAGCAATGTGAACTTCGATATCGATGCAATGGAAGGAATTGCTTCCCCACGAAATCCCATGGAATAAATGGTCAAAATATCTTCAACCGATTTAATCTTTGACGTCGCGTGCCTTTCTAAAGATAACACCGCATCGTCAGGTGACATACCACACCCGTCATCACTCACCCGAATCAGCTGCCGCCCACCACCAGTGATTTCTACAGTGATTTCCGTAGCACCTGCATCAATCGAGTTATCGACGAGTTCCTTAACGACGGAGGCTGGGTTTTCAATAACCTCACCTGCAGCAATTTTATTGATGGTATTCTCATCTAAAATGCGGATTTTTGATTGCATAAGAGGACTTTGGAGTGGAGTGAAACAACGTTTTTTCAATTTTTCGAGAAATATGAGCTAAGAGAGTCTCTAATTTACTTAAGATAGGAATTCATCGCCTTGTGTATAGTTAATTTTTGCATTCATTAAGTATAACAGCTTAAAAGACGAACACCCATGTAAATAACCTCGAAAGATCATTTACATGGAATCAAGTTTTTGAAATTGATTAGATCGGTGCTACATTTTTAGCTTCAAGACCTTTACGGCCATGATCTTTTTCAAATTCAACTTTATCACCTTCGTTCAATGATTGTTGCCCACCAGCAATATTACTCATATGAACAAAGATATCTTTTGAGCCATCGTCTGGAACGATGAAGCCAAAGCCTTTTTGTGAGTTAAAAAACTTGACAATACCTGTTGATTTTTCTGACACGAGTTATTCTCCGTATTCTAATTTTAAATATTTTCTTCAACATATCTAACCGTAGTGGGTTTTGCCTCCTAGAGCTTATACAAGATCTTGGCCTTTATTCAGTTCGTTTCTAACACGTGTCGAGAAAATTAAATTGAATACAGACTTGGTATTTCTTAAAGATCTAGTTAGTCAAATTCTCCAACTATAGTTGATATGCGTCCTTATTGTAACTTACTAGCTTAAGTTAATCAAGCATACTTTTTACTTTTTTCAAATTTCTTTGGTGAAATCCGTCATTTCCTCAGGTATAAGTGCAGGGCTTTTTGATTAAAAAGATTTGATAGTGAATTTGGATCGTTTTTCTTCTGTTTTATCAAGATTAGCCAAAAAACCACGTGAAATTATGCACTTTTCCTCATCATTCAAGTTGTTTTTGTGAAATCATGTTAGGACC
>JAJFMC010000314.1 GCA_021772365.1 Chlamydiota bacterium | reverse complement strand
TCTTTGAATCTGATGAAAGAGGATCTACGAAAAATTGAAGGTGGTGACGTTGGGCAGGCATACCTTTGGATTGAAGATATCGTCGGTCAAGGTAAGGGGGATCTCAAAATTATACAAGAAATGTTAGCCTTGCAGGGCGTTAGCATTGATGATTTGAGGGGAAAGCTTGGGCGTGAGGTCAAAGCTACCGACCTTGATAATGAAGAAGGAAGAGCTATCATTATCGATCTGTTGGCAGAGTCGATGAGAAACGAAATACTCAGTCTGGATACTTTTGTGGTGTTAGAAAAAGAACAGTTGAAGATCGATGCGGCTTCGATCTCTTTATCTGCAACTAAGTTCGGCTCAGAACTGGTTGGGTTTATAATGTCAGCCGTTAGCATGAAAGCTTATATCCCTGACATTGTTACATCAACTCTGTTTCTTGTTAGTTCTAGTATACAACTTCACCAGTCGAGAAAATCTTTTCAACGACTCAGCAAGTATGGCACGCAGATTCGTGAAGGTGCTGTTTCCTTGGACAAAAAAAAATCGGAGGAAGCACGGGAAAGCGATTTTTGGGGTAAAGTTGCAGGTAAGAAATATGCACAAATGGTTCAGATGGTTTTATCTAAGTCGAGTAAAGAGCAAAAAAAGGTGCTTGTTGATGCCACTGTCGAAAAACAGCTAGAGAGTTATGGTGTCAGTATAGGAGAGCTTAATAAAAGCCTTGGTAGTAAATCTATAAAAACTCTAGCAGACCTCCTTCGCCCTGACGTAAAAAAATCGGTCATTCAACAAATAAAAGTCCATGAGCTCAAGGCTTTTCGCCAACGTATGGCGGAGAAAAAATATGAAGAAATCACTGGTTCAATTCTCCCTTTCGTAGAAATGGAAAAAGAAGAATTCTTCGTCGGCCAGGTTCTTAAAAATCAGTTAAAAAATCATGGAATTGAGATAGAAGATATAAATAAAAACATCGATGGAGGACCTATACAAAAATTGAGAGACTTATTGCGCCCTGATGTACGCAACGAGATCATTAAGCAACTTACTTCCATGGAAAAAGTCGTTACAGGAATCCAAGCTCACTTGGGGAGAATGGAACAAGCGAAGATTGCAAATAAGAAAAAAATTCGGAACTCAATTATTAAGATGGTCAGGGACCTGAGTCTACAAAATCCCAATGAGTCACCTGGTGAACTTGTTACTATATTTCAAGAAGAATTTAAAAATAAATTTGGCGTTGATGTCGATTTTAATGCGGCATTTAAAAATCGAAAAATAACAATAGACGCTCTGGATTTAGCAGCATCAGGTGACGTAATAAAAAAGTATGCTGATAAAACTGGTAACTTCGAGTTTAAAACCTTCATCAAAAGCCGGTTGAACGATGATATTGAGAAAGTTGCTGCGCGTCAAGAAACAATGAATGTATCCACAAGAAGTTTCTTCAGGAAGCTAGCGGATCAAAAAGTAAAGGCGGAAAAACCGTTGTCTAAGTGGGCTCTTGGAAAGTCTGGATTTAACGTGGGGGCCGGTGTTACAGGTGTTCTCTCGACACTTCTTTCTATTGTAACACTTGTAGGTCTAGCTAGTTTAGGGGTGGCGGCTACTTGGATAGGTATCGGTTTTTCAGTTGCAATGGTTGTTGGATTTGCTGTTGGTATAGCGGTGCTATACTATTACAAACCTCACGTGTTTAAGTCGTTGTTTTCTTTGAATGCCATAAAGGCAAACTATGCAAATTTGAGGATTGCTAGGCGAACTTTTGAATCTGTTCAGGCGACTCATCAGAAAAATCTAGCTGCTGTCCAAGCGTTGAATGAGAAGGTTAATATACACCTTAGTGGCGTAGAGATGCTCAAGCGTTTGTATAATGTAGATAAGGAACCTCAGAAAAAATGGGCGAAAGAAAAGCTTTTAAAGCTTGGGTTAATCGATGAAAATGTAATATTTGATCAGGACAAGTGGAATAGCCGAAAGAAGAAATTAGAAGAGGCGCAATACGCAAAAATACAAGAAAAAATGGGGCGTCTACTACTCGGGCATCACTTAGAACTGGGCTCTTTTGGTGTTGGTAAACGCAAGGTTAATGTTGGGGAATGGCTAGAAGCAACGATAGCAGGAGTGAAAACGGGAAATGAAAACAAAATTGAAACAATTAGAACTCAATTGGTTACTGCATTGAAAAACGAGTTCTCAGCTCGAAAATATACGTTTAATGATCGAGATATACTAATTTTAAAAAATCTGTTGAACGAAGTTAAGTCTTCAGACGATTTAGATTCCCCATCTTTTAAGTCTAAGCTTCTTATTTTTTGTACCTCTACGACTTTGGAAAAAGAAATAGAAATGCAGAAAAAGAAAAGTAGCATCTTTTATGACAGCTATAATAATTTGCAAAAATATACAAAAAATTATGGGCAACGCCTACAAGCTAACGCTTTCGATGACAATCTCAATCGTATTGCTTTTGGAACTGCTCATGGAAAGATTGAAAGGGCCGCAAAGAAAGAATTTCGGATGATTAAAGATGGGGTTGAAGCTCTAGTCGCTTCAGGTGGTAAAGAAAAAGTAATCGATGAGGCCGTTAAAAAGCAACTGGAGATGGTAGGAATCAACTTACAGTGGCTAGAAAGGGACTTGAAACTAGAGAATTTAAGCTCCGTGAATACTCTTGGTGATTTGACAAAACAAGAAATACTTAGGCTTATTGAAAGCCAATGTCGCGATCGGATGCATATCGAGAAAAAAGGTAAAGAAGCTCTGAAAGTAGCGAATGAGGTAATTCGAGAATTTGCGAAAGCTAGAGGAATCAAGGGGGGAACTGCAGTTGATAAAATCAATATTTTCGCGAAGTCAAAATCAGAGACACCTGATTTAAAAGAAGAACCGGAAAGTTTGATGATTAAACTCGCTGCACGAGGGATTGATATTTACAGGATCGTTAAAGCCCTTGAAGGTGAAGTGTCAGTAAAACAAGTTAAAGATCTCAACAATTCAAAAGTGAAAGATGAAATCAAAAGACGTTTTGCTGGAGATTGGTATCGTCTCTTTAAGGATGCTCCCGCGCAAATAAGCGAGGGCCTTCAAGAGGGGGTGATAGACCCTCTTACATCAGAGCTTCTTTCGAAACATCTAGGGATTGATGTTCAGGCTCTCGTTGCAGGTAAGGGTCTTCCTGAAATACAAAAGTATATCGCTATGGGAGATGCTGAGCTACAGGGCTTCCTAAAAAAGAGAGAGTACTTGGCAAGTATTAATGCAGATGTTTAAATAACCCTTTTACCAATATGAACGTGTGATGGAACAATTCAATTTAAAGCAATTACAAAAGCTCCTTGAGGGAGAAGAACTAGACTGTCAGCTAGTGGAGAAAGAAGATGCTATAGAGACTTTTCTTTCAATATTTCTGGGTTCAGATCAACAGCATAGAGGCTATTGGATAAACCTGAAGCTTATCCCACAATTTCTGATGGATGAAGAAACAGAGGTGGAAGAGGGAGAGATGAATCCCACATACTATGCATTGTCCTTTACGATGGATTTTCCTTTTAAAGTAAAAACGTCTTCAGTATCAAACGTCGCGCGGTTAGTCGCATTTTTAAATAGCTCAGCACACTTACCCGGATTTGAGTTTAGTGAAGTTGACTTGCAGGTTTCTTATCGATATGTACTCATGGGGCATAAAAGTGCTTTTCACAAAAAAATATTGGTAGGAGTAGTGGGAAATGCATTTGTCATCAAGGAAATGTACAGCGAAATGCTCGAAAAGGTCTGTGTAGGAAAAATGAGTATGAATGAAGTCCTTGAAGATGTAGTAGAACGAATCAAAGAAGTAATGGCAACAACTTAAAAGAGCAATTATGGACGTCGATATAGCTTACTTACATGCACACGAACTCCGAGATATGGTGAGGGATAAACAAATCTCTGCCGTGGAACTCACCCAACATTTTCTCGATCGCATAGAAAAATATAATGAAGAATACCATGCTTACGATTGGGTGGTGCCGGAGCAAGCTTTAGAAGATGCTCGTAGAGTCGATAAGTGGGTGGCTGAAGGGAAAATCGATCTACAGCTTCTCGGGGTACCTTTTATTATTGATGGTGCGATGCGACTTGAAGGAACGCCCCTCTCGTATGGCTGCGTTTTAGACATAGATGAAATACCAAAATCAGATGGTGGTGAAGTCACTATGTTGAAAGAAGCTGGAGCAATAATTTTAGGTAAAGGGAACACTTCTGAATTTGGAATGACTGCATCGACGATAAATTCTCTCTCTCCACAGGCTAAAAACCCTTTAAATCCTCTTTACAGTGCTGGTGGGGCCTGTGGTGGTGCGGCGGT
>JAJFMC010000313.1 GCA_021772365.1 Chlamydiota bacterium | reverse complement strand
ACTTGCGATACGATAACAGTCAAGCTTATGCAAAACATATTCAAAGTGCTGGGATGCAGCATCTCGCTCCTGTTTATCTGATTATCAGTAAAAATCCCAGAGATATTACCGAAGCTATCGATCTTATCAAAAAGGTTATGGAAGGTGCGGATACCCTTGTCTTCTCTAGTGAGCTAGTTAAGTTGGGTATTCTACTCGATGAACTGCAGACGATTAGTGCTTTTTCTCCAAAACGGGTGGTGATTCTTAAAAACACAGACAAGCTCAAAAAACCCTTTTTACAGGCTCTCAGTTCCTACTTTTCCCAGACGAACCCACAGGTTCATCTGGTACTTACTGCTACGGCAGTGGACAAAAGAACGGCTTTTTATAAGACAGCAGAAATGAGCGGTGTCATTTTAGACATCCCCGAAGAGAAGCCGTGGATGCGAGAAAAAACCGTTCAGCGGTGGTTGCGAGAAAGAGTTTACAAAGATGGAAAACAGGTAGAGCCACGCGCTTGTGAAGCTTTGATGCAGCAAATTGGTACAGACCAAGATTTGCTTCTTCAGGAGTTAAATAAGCTCTATTGCTATATCGGTGAGCGCCCGGTTATCACATATCAAGACGTGTGTGCCATATCATCGAGTGTTAACGTTGACGATATTTGGAAGCTGGGCGAAGCGATCTTTCATTTTAATGCCGCTGTCGGCCTTGAGGTGTTTAAGTCTCTTCTTGATGACGGGGCTCCTTTTTTGAGTCTGTTAAGGCAGGTAAGAAGTCAATTTCAATCCTCTTATCAAATCTGTACGTTGTTAGCGAATGGCAAAGGGCGTGATGAAGTGAGTAAACAGTTTCCCTATCTTACTCCGCATCTACTCAATAAAAAGCTGCAAGTCGCTCAAGGATATGGGATGGCCCGATTTAAAGAGGGGCTTCTCACAATCGACGACATGGAATACAAAGCAAAAAATAGTCTTGGTAATGACGCCTTTCTTGGCGAGATGCTGATCGTAAAGCTTTCAACAAAATAGTGATTCATAAACAATTACATCAATATTAAGGAAAATATAGTTATGACTAAAAAACCAGCTCTTTTACTCTTCTCCAATGTTTTAGGTGATGTCAAGCACCACGAGCTATTTCTACCAGAAAGTGTAGGTCGCGCTGTCAAAGGAATTGACGGATTGATCGCAGAAAGTGAAAAAGGGGGGAGAAGGTTTCTAAGTCGTTTTGATTTGGAAGTTCCCGTACATACTATTACTCTTGCTCTTTTCAATGAACATACCGCGGATGAAGATGTTGATTTTTTCCTCGAGCCAATCAAAAACGATGGAGAAAGGTGGGGATTTGTTTCTGATGCAGGGCTTCCTTGTATTGCTGATCCCGGGGCTAAAATAGTGAGGCGTGCACGCCAGCAAGGGATACAGATACAGGTCTTTACCGGGCCATGTTCGATTACACATGCATTGATGCTTTCCGGATTAAATGGACAACGCTTTACATTTCACGGCTATTTACCTAAGAGGCCTGAAGAGCGTGGAGTTGAAGTGAAAAAGTTAGAGCAGAAAGCGCGTAAAGACAACGAGACGCAGATCTTTATCGAAGCTCCTTATCGTAATATGAAGACCTTGGAGACTTTGCTTGAGACTCTGTCTGATGATACGTTGCTGTGTATTGCTTGGGACCTGACTCTTCCAGAGCAGGGAGTTCATACTTATACGGTAGGTGTTTGGAAAAAAAGCCCGTTGCCTAATCTAGAAAAAAGATGTGCGACCTTCCTTATCGGTTATTAAAATAAAACTGGCTTTTAATTCTCTGTTATTTAAAAGTAAAAAAAATTCTGTACTCAACGGAGTTTTCAAACAGAGGAGGTCATTTAACATGACAGTACAAACAAGTAAAACTAGTAATGATTCTGGTTTTCAATTTAAAGATTTTTTCCAGATATTTAAAAAGTCATCTTCTTCTTCAGATAAAATACAAGAGTCGGAGAAAAAACAGGAGCAAACACCTGTTGAGATGACTGTCAACAGTGAGTTGCAAGAGCGTATTCAGAATATAGCCAAAACTCTCGGTGACGTCGAAGTGCCCGTTCTTCCAAAAACTGATGGTAAGTTATCATTAATTATGCGCCAGTCGGAAAACACGATTGCTGCATTATCGCACAATGCAAAAGCTGGTTCTCAGAAACTCATCGATTCCATTCAAGTGTATTGCAGGCAGGCTGTTTCTGCAGCAGCAGAGACCATTGAAAAAGGGTGCGACCCTGTTAAAACGTTGGCTGAATGTCAAAAAAATGTCGATAGTGTACTATTTCTTGCTAGAAATAATCTCGCTGAAGCTTACGAAGCGATTAGTAAAGAGCTGCCAGCCAAAGCTGTAGAGGAAAAGGCTCTCGAACAGATGAATGTCCTCAAAGAAGAGCTCGAAGGACTACGAAACAAGCAGGATACTTACCACCTGCAGAGCGGTGCAGCTACATATGCCAATGAACTTTCGCTGGTCGTCAGTAGTATTATGGACACAGATCAGGGACTTGCCATTGGCTTGAGTTCGCTAGTCGCTCAAGTGTTTATCCCTCAAAATGCTAATTATTTGTGGGGTGATTCACGACCAAGTTATCTTGCCTACATGGGTTTACAGCTAAATAAACTTGTCGACTACTCAAATAAGAGCCCCGAGGACTTTAAAAATCTTCAGAGTCATTATCTCATGGTTCAAAGGCCTACTTGCAAAATTGATAATGTCGACCTATTGATCCGTGCAACGCTAGCGCTTGCTCCTGAACAAGATATCACTAATGCACATGCAAGAATCTGTGCTTTGGGTGACTATTTCAGACAGCCAAGACAGCAAGAGACAGGGACATGTTTTGAAGAAATAGAGCAGATTTGGACGCAGATGAATCGTCCTGAAATTGGATTCACCGATGACAAAAACATCTTTGCTGTTGGTGGAATGGTTCGTAACATTGACGGGAAGAATCAAATATTCAGATTTTCTGATCAAATTGCCGATTATGAATTAGAAAACTATAATCACTTAGTCGGCAAAGATGGACTACTTGTCAATCAGCCTTCTGATGACCAATCACTATTTGTGTGGGATGCCCCAGGTATTCAAAACGCACTCAAAGTTGTTGGTATCGCGGGTTCTGACGCACTTTATGCAAAAGTAATGGCTAGACTCATGAGCGATGATAGCGTCGAGTTTGCGAATGTGAATGTCTTGCAAGTGCTGAATTCTTTTGTTGACGCATGGAAGGAGTTAAATTCTTTAGATAAGCGCGACATTATTCAACTAAAATATGCTGCGTACTTTGCTTTTTCCGCGCAAACACATTTCCCTCTTCAACGTGTGAAGATGGATATGATCGCACAAATGACACAGTCACACACTGGAGGCTTCCTAAACCGTGCTGTTGACTCATGTGTAGCTCGAGCGCTGAATGACCTTTCCACGACGTATGCGAAGACTCACGACGATCCTAGCAAAGCACAGTGGGAGACTGCAGCATATCTTGCGAATATGTTTACTCGTACATTTTCTGAAATGCGTACATGGACATATGAGAACTTAGGTGACGTTGAAGATCGTAAATCTGATGGGGAAGCAAACCATGGACAGTGGGTTCTTCGCGGAAATAATGGAACGGGACGTGGTGAACGTATGGATAGCCCAGAAGTCTTTCAAGCATTCCTCACACGTGTCGCAGATGCAACATGGAAAAACAGCAATGCTGTTGAGTTACCGAAGGTTATTGCTGAGCTTGCAAAACTGGTGTTTGATCAGATGAAAGAACAGATCAATACAACTGCATTTGTAAAACGTTGCTTCCAGCTATACCATCCGGTTAACAACGTGATTGAAGATCCACTAACTAACTGGAAAGAGCTAGATCATACTCCAATCCGTGATAAGTCTGGAGGGATGACTGCTGCTGTCGTCGATGACTATTTTGGTGTAGAGCTCCCTATCATGAAGCAATTTAAACCGGAAAGTGCCAAAGATGCACTTGCACAATGTTCAGAGTTCTATCGCGAGCAATTGAAGAGCGATCCTGACGCCTTCAAAGCTGCTTGGCCGATGGATATCCCTGGTCATGCAGTGAATTTCTGGCCAGACAAACGTATGGGTAATAGAAAGGTCGTTGAAAACTTGGAAAAAATTGGTAAGAGTGTCGCGAATCAGCCAATACCACCAAACATGGCGAATGCAGTTCG
>JAJFMC010000312.1 GCA_021772365.1 Chlamydiota bacterium | reverse complement strand
TTAAATTTTTCTTAGGGTCAGCGTCGCTGCGGTAAGCTTTGACCTTCATCGGTGATAGTGAGAAAAGTGCCACTTCACTAGAAGAGAAGAATCCCGACGTCACCGTCAGTAATACTAAACTAAGGAAAAGGAGGATGATTTCAATACTCATCGCTAGTGATTTACGACCTTCTTAAATATGATTTTTCTTTGTCCATCTGGGACCAATCCCAATTCTTCCATGAGTACCAGGTTCACCCAAGCCGGATCATCATGACTGCTCACCTTTAATTTGAGTGACTCGTTCAGTGCTTTAGCCTCTTGCTTTTCCTTCACCAAACCGGCAACCTTTGTTTGTAAACTTTTGAGGTCATGACGGTAATGTTTCAAATTGCTTTCGTATACCATAAGGCAGATAAAAATGAAAAACATGACCCAGCTGGATCGTAAAAAAAGCTCTTCAGCAACCCACTTTAGTTTTGGTAACTTCATTTATTGTCTCTATTATGAATCCTCTAAGAGACTAGCAACTTCTACTCTAACTTGCAAAGTGAATTTGTAAGTTAGGTTTGTTTTGTGTAGAAAATCGCATTAAACACCATGTTTTTTCGGAAAATTGGGATGCCCAGGATAATTATATAATATGTGAGTTACTGAGTTATACTATTTAAAAGATTGAAGAAATACCGAGGGATGTATATATTGTAGTGTTATTTAAATTAATGGGAGAGATGAATGACTATATTATTTAATGGAAGTAATAATTCTGATTTTAATAGCTGTAATGAGGATTCTTCGACATCGACATCGACATCATCACAATCATCAAAGATACCCTCCCCGGTAAATTCCATAGAGATGAATTCAAGCAGTTCTTTGGATGCTCAAGTGAAGATCATTTCACCAGTAATCAAAAAAACATCAATTTCTAAAGAGGAGTTGGTAAAAGTCGAAGAACTTGAAAAGGCTTTTCTCAGCGTCGAAAAAGATGGCGATTTTGCTAAATGGGTCTTGGCTAAAACAAAATCTGTTGATTCTTCGGCAATTCGATTGAAGGGTATGTTGACTCATGACCTATTTAGTCATTTTATTAGAATACAAAACAAAAACAACATTAGTCGCTTCAAAATCTCTCGACTAGACTTTAACAGAAAGTACAAACCATCCATCGATAGACTTAAAGGGTTATATTCCTTACTACGCTATTTTAATGATGATGTTTTTGATTATAAAAGAGGTTTGGTTGATGGTTTTAATAAAATAAATAAATCCCAGGATTTAAGTGGGTTACTCCGGATTAATAAAAATGTGGAAGCTCTTACTAGAGCTAATAATCTTTTGGGAAATGAAATCATTAACATGTTAAATAAAAACACAGTTGTTCGGAAGGTGACTAGTGCTAAAGTCAGGTCTGAACTTATTTTTTATGTAAAATTCTTTAAATTTATAAGCGAAAACGATCAGTGGGGAAACTTAAACCTGCCTATAAATTCAATTGTAGAATACCTAAAAAGAAAAGGGGTTACGGTTGAAAAAACTTCAGCTAATGAACTTTTTAAAATCGGATTTTTATTTCTAGATCGCATCCAAAACTATGTTGATCTCTCAATGGTGAGAACAAGGGAAATAGTTAATTGTTTCGGTAACCCAAAAACACCTGTAATTGGGAGTGCTCAAGTAGATAGTAATAAATTGTTCTCTTTAGAATTGGATAAAAAATGCCGTTCCTTACAGCAAAAAGTTCGTGCTTTTACCAGATAAATTGCGAGCAAAAATTTACACGACTATATAGATATTTATAAAATTATCAGTTCAGATTTGAATAGGATTAATAGTTGCCAAGTTATTTTAATGAGTGCAGTACCCCTTCAAACACAATCTTTAAAACCAGAAGCTCATTGGGATTATAACGCATTTGTCAGGAATATTTCAGGGTGGCCTTACAGTAGTTTGCCCAATATACCCATGCAAAGTAATACTCTTGATGTCCATTTAGATGAGGTTGGAGTTGTTCTGTCTAGCCTGATTGAACAGGTTATAATTGAAAAGTGCTATTCTGAGAAAATCACCTTTGATGTTCGAAAAAGCTACATGTTGTCCCTACAAACAAAAGTCTTATATGAAAAAAAATTGAAAGGGTACCTGGAGAAAATAAAGAATGACCCTACAAATATCAGGAAAAGTAAAATATGTCCAACCATTGGTAATAGAGTGTGGCAAGCTGTAGAAACCAACTCTAAGAGACTTGTTGGAGGAATTAATTATTTTCTTGATCGTAAGCTTCAACCAGTACGTTCTTTTGACGAATATGAGGCGTTTATCGGTAGTTCGATCTCACTTATGAATGCTATATTCAGCTACTGTGACAGTATAATAACAAATATTTTTCAAAATTTATCCACAAAATATAAAGAAGCTAAGTCTAGTGGTAAAGAAACGACTTCAATAGTGAAAGAGTTGGACGATTTGGTGGATGTATATGATCAACTTGTTGAAGTGGCCATGTCTTTCGAGGAGGTTTTAAAAGGCCCTATCCCGAAAAAAAAGATCTCTTCGGCGAGTTCTAATGCAGAAACTATTGATTTGAAGGAATCTGACAAAGAGATGATTTCTCCGAGTGTTACTAAAGAGGTTTCCGTATTACAGCAACTTGGGATAACTCATCTCTTTGTTGCTAAACCTATCAATCAGCAAGCTGTTCTTTCTTCGACTAATAAAACCAGTACTTCATCGTCCTCTTACTCTTCAACTAAAAAAACAGTAACTGGATCCAAAGACTCATCGTCATCAAAAAATAAAAAAAATGAAAAACAGTCCCCATCTACTCTTCCTGCAAGGTGGGAGGAACAATTCAATGATTCATTTAACGCAGGTCAATGGAATCGACATATTAAATTGCGCAAATTATTGCGGCTGATGAAAAAAGATGGTTGGAAATTTCTTGATAAAAGACGCGGTAAAGGCAGTCATATTATCGCCGACACTCCTGATGGACGTCGCGTTACAATTCCCACAAGTGGAGGGAGGGGGGGCTCGTTGAAACCGGGTACTTTTGGCAGTATTCATGGGCGAAGAAACAGAAAATAATCGGCATGATTCACTCTAGTTTTGACCCCGAGTGGAACCTTCATCCCAAAAGAAATAGCCCCGTTCCACGATTTTCAGATGCGTTTTGATAAAGAGATTCAAGTGGAACCTTGGAGTGACAAAACTGCTTTTGTCTTTATTGAA
>JAJFMC010000311.1 GCA_021772365.1 Chlamydiota bacterium | reverse complement strand
GATGAACTTAAAAGTTATTCCCTGGCTGAAAAATCGTTACCACGTAAACGTAGGCCTTTCCGATCATAGTAGAGATCCGTTTCTCGCACCAATAGCAGCGGTTTCGTTAGGGGCTACTGTGATAGAAAAACATTTTACTCTTAGTAATAACCTTCCCGGTCCGGATCATTCATTTGCCATTTTACCCAACGAACTCAAAGAGATGGTCCGCATGATTCGCGAAACAGAAAAGGTCCTTGGTAGTGGTGTGAAGGGGATTCAAGCTTGTGAAGAGGAGCTGCGCGGTTTTGCACGTCGAGGGATTCAAGCTCTAAACACTATCAGTGAAGGCGAGGTGTTTAAGGAAGGGAAGAATATCGCGATATTACGCTCGGGAAATCAACAACTCGGTATTCATCCGAAATTTTTGTTCGATATTGAAGGCAAGCAGGCAACCCATGCCATCAATGCGGGTGTAGGTATTATTCATGGAGATTGGAAGTAGGGTATGATTGATTTAGCTAACAAAACAGCAGTTTTTATTGATATGGATGGCACTATTGTCGACAGCCACCCCGTTCTCTTACAGATCTATCTCGATTTCATGCGTCGGATGGGTGTAGAAGGCTCTCAGGAGGAATTCCAGGAGCTTGTTGGACCTTCGATGCCTGAAGTTGTCGCGATATTGCGCGATCGCTATGGCATTGACTTGAGTGTTGAAGGCCTCACCGGACAATACCATCAGGCTTTGGAAAGTGTCTATACCAATAAATTGAGGATATTCGATGGTGTGGTGGATTTTCTTTCGTATGCAAAAAATAAAGGAATAAAAGTCGCTCTTGTGACCTCTGCAACTGAACAGTTAGCAAAGAAATTTTTGCAGGCACAAGGGATTAATGAACTTTTCGATACTATTGTGACACCAGGTCAGGGGAAGGGAAAACCCTCTCCAGACATATACTTCAAAGCACTAGAGGAAGTATCGTGTGAAGCAGGTGATACCGTTGTTATCGAAGATTCGCCTAACGGTGTTCAGGCAGGCGTAAATGCAGGCATCTTTACGATTCATATTTTCAACACCCCTTTACCTTCAATATTGGAGCAACATCCACTCGTCGCTCACATAGGGGATTGGCATGAGGTGATGAAAATGTGCGAGGAAACACATGGCGGTATTTGATGAATCTCCCTTAACGGATGACTTCAAAGTTATTGCTCAGCAGTCGGATAGAGTATTTTCGCAAGAGGTCACTGCCGAAGTCAATCGTATATGGGATGAAGCTGTAGAGAATTACACATATCTGTTTAATGGACAGTTTTTCAGTTACGAGTACTATGAACAACAGACCCTATATGGGCAGTTTTTAGAGTATAAATACTTCTATGCGAGTGCAGTTGATCGTGAATTAAGGACAGAATTGCAACTTGTTCCTGTTGGCGTTACCGGCCTTACAAAATGTGAGGGAAAAACGCTTATAGGAAGGCGTTCTGATACAGTGACATTGTTTCGTGGTTTATTTGAATTTGTTCCGGCAGGAAGTTTAGATCCACAGGCGCTCGTTTGTAGGGAAGTCGACCTTCATTTGCAGTACCGACAAGAGCTCGAAGAGGAAGCGGGTATATCTGTTGAATATATCGAAGCGATTACTCCCTTCTTGCTTGTTCGTGATAACAAAGAGGGCCTCGTTGAAATATTTGCTCATATACAGCTTCAAGAAAGGGTTGCGCGGTTAACAGCCAAAGAGTCGAAAGAATATTCAGAGCTCCTTTGGTTGGATGACGATTCATTACACGAACACTTCCAAGCTCATCGAAAGGAATACGTTCCTATAACAAGATACTTTCTGGGTAATTCTCAAGACGATAGTTAGCAGGTTAATCATGAATGAAATATGGATTTTTACGTAAATATGGGGCTCTATTGGGTACAGTGTGAGAGAAAACATGACCTATAGCTTGATTTTATGTCCTTTCAAATTACTAAGGCCATCATAAGCAGCGTATTTGTAAAGCTCATGAAGCGTAGGGTAATTGAACACTGTCCTTAAAATATCGGACAACAGTTTATTATCTTGGACGAGGAGGAGTCCAAAGTGGACAATTTCTGTGGCTAGTGGACCTATGATATGTACACCAATAATGCGTTTAGTTTCCATCTCAAATACTAGCTTCAAAAAGCTGTCATCACCCACACCAAGAATTTTCCCCCTAAGTATATCTTTATAGCGAGCCCTTCCGATACCATATCGTATCTTTTGTTTCTTCGCTTCTTCTTCGGTAATTCCTGCTGTTGAAACTTCGGGGATGGTATAAATTCCTAAAGGAAAAAGGGTTGATAAGTTATTGAGATCTTCTGTTTTGAAGATATGAGCAACAGCGACTCTGCCCTGATCCATACTTGTACTTGCAAGGGTAGGGAAGCCAATCACATCCCCAACTGCATAAATATTAGAGATATTTGTGCGGTAGGTCTCATCCACAACAATGGTTTCTCTTGGACCGGTGTTTAGTCCAATTTTCTCGCAATTCAAAGCTTTAATCTGACCATTCCGACCCGCCGCATACAGAAATATATCTGTTTCAAGAACTTCACCATTGTCTAGTTCGATCCTTAAAGAATTGTTCTTGTTGACCGGTTCTACATTTTTGACCGTAGTACTGAAGTGGATGTTTACACCCCCACGTTGCATTTGATTGACAAGTTTCTCTGTAATTTCAGAATCAATAAAATTCAATATCTGACTGTGATCGTTAACTAGGTGAACCTTAGTACCCATCGTCGAAAAAATTGTCGAGTACTCGCATCCAATAACACCTGCACCTACAATACACAATGACTTGGGAAAATGGTCGATATCTAAAATAGTATCCGAATCATGGATCTGTGCATGAGAAAAATCAATGTCTTGAGGGTGACATGGATAAGATCCCGTCGCGATGATAATGTGTTCACCTTGGATTGTTTGACCCCCCTCTAAACTGCTAATTTTTAGGGTATGGGGGTCAATGAATGATGCAAGACCATCATAGCAGTCGATTTTATGCAAAATGAGGTTGATTTCAACGGCATAGGCAGCGTTGCAGGTGACATAGTTCTTTCGGTACATGAAGTCAGCAATAGAGGTTTTACGGTCCAGGTGCTTTTCTATACCATAAAGCCCTTTCTCATAGGCGCCGGAAAAGTATAAAGCTGTTTCTTTTAGGGTATTAGAGGGAAGGGTGCCTGTGACAACAGCAGCACCGCCATAAGGCTTTTGTTTGTCTATAATGGCTACTTTATATCCAAAATATGCCGCCTTTACAGCAGCTTTCTCTCCTGCTGGGCCGGTGCCAATAACGATGAGGTCATATTTCTTATCCATACCCCTCTTTTAAACTGGGGCAGAATTATTTGCCAACACCTAGACCAATCTTTTAAACAGGAATCATTTTTAAGTACCCGTAAAAACGATTGAGCTTACCTTTTGTTCCTGCTGTTAAAGAGCATAGGTTTGGTGAGAGGACCTTTAACCCGTTTACTTTGATGGGCTCTCTTTGAGCTTGACCGCATTGCTTTGCTATTTCGAGGGCAGGACGTCCACTTTTCAGCATCCCTTTGCCCCATTCCGTTCGATGTGGTGACTTTTTGTCGAGGTCGTGTTGTTCTAAAGTAAAGATGATGGCATTTTCATCACAGAGTACACCTGTTCGATCTTTAGCACTCATACATCCTGTGGAGCACCTGAACCCTTTATTTCGGGCGTAGATGATAATATCTCTCCCTAGAGAGTAGTCAGATTCTCCATTTGCGAAGCGCCTGATGAGGCCCTTCAGCTCTGCATCTTCGCCCTGCTGTCCAGAATATTTCTTCACCTTGACCAGCCATTGGCTAAAAATGGCTCTTTGCTTGAGTTCTTTCTTGTATCCGGCTCTTAGCTGTACGGCTAGATTTATAAATGCAGGCTGTAAAGTCGTCTTTTCAGGGGCACCGTCTATGTAGGGGAAATACAAATGCTTCTCACCTTCAATTTCGCGAATATAGGGAGCTGCGGCTCCGGTTTTGAAAAGAATCGTTGCTCCCTCGAATTCGTTGAATATTTCTGCCATATCCATCATGAAGTTCCCTTCATGTTTGTACCAGTTATTATCTGGATCCATGGCCTTATTATTTTCAGTGAGTAGAAGTAGGTGCATCATGTTAAAGGTAGGACCGATTTTCCCATCTGTATTCTTCAACTGTTCGTGAATGAGCTGTAGCATCTGTAGCTGTAAATAGGTCCTTCGCTCGTTGATGGCACGTTGCAGCTCATGTGGTGATCTTAGCTGATTCAATGCATACCTGATCGTAATTTTTTGTGTTTTATCGGCAGATTTCAATGACTTATTTAGGGCTTTGACTTTTCTTACCAATAGCTGTTCGTCGTCAGCCATTTCTTTCAACTCTTTCAAGTTTGTGTAGGCATTAGCCATGAAGCTCACCACGCCAAGCCGGAGAAGGTGATCGCTACCACCGTTGGCCTTTGTAATATGGTCACGGAAATTTGATGGTGCCGCCATTAGCAAGTCCGCAAAAAACTCATACTCCCTAACAGCTTCATCAAGATCTTTGTGTTTAAAGTCCGCCAAAGATAGGATGTCGCGTGTATCTTGCGATCCTACCCAGCCCCTATAGTGCTCAGGATCGGCTTTTGCATCGATGAAATCTTTTCGGTGAACGTGTATTCCTTGCTGATAGTCTTTTGCAAGAAGCGACATGCGTTCAAGGTAAAAGATTTCGACCATTTGTGTCAGAGAAGTATAGAGTGGTGATGGAGTTTCTTCATCACCAATTTCTCCGATTTTTGCCTTCGCTTCTAGCATGAATTTGTTGAGCTCTTCCAGTTTTAGTTCATTTTCCTTTTGTAGAAGGTCATAACCCCTAGTGTAGAGATCAGAATCGTTATCTTTTGGCATTGTAAAGTGATAATCATCCCGTAAAAGTTGTGCCCTTTTTTCTACGATTGGCACCAAATTCTTAAACACTTGGTAGGTGTGATCTCTTTGCGTACCAAATTCTTTTTTATCGTATTTAAACGTATAAACTGTTGATTCCGGTACTCCCGGATGAAGAGGGGCAGGCTCTTCTTCTTGTAATTCAGCAAACTCTTCATCAAAGACTGTATCGTCGATATCATCGACTGAATAATCGGTATAATCTTCACCGCTATCAAAACCATCATCGTAATCAAAAGGTGTCATCAAGTCATTAACACGAAGGTCGAGTTCCCTTTCGTCGGGTAACGGCTCGGGGTTGGGGTTAAATGATGGGAGTTGGCTGTAGGCTTGCCACCTCTTTAGCTTTGGTGATGAAAACCCTAGTTTGGTTTCAGGTTTATCGTCATGTGTAGAGACCGGAGGTATTTCCGGTTTTTTGTCTTCCGGAGTAGGCTTTTCTTGTTTCGGAGGAACACTCTCAATATTTATTTCCGGTTGGTCGTCAATGGGTGCAGTAGATGATTTTTGGAGAATAACGGTTTCAGGTTTCTTAGGCTCTGGTTTTTTAGGTTTTGGCTCGGAAGGTAAATTCCTGTCCATCCACGTATAGATAGACTTTTCCTTCAAGGCATTCCATCTGTTCAGGCGTTTTTCTGGATTTTTAGAATAGATTTTTGTTCCCTCAACTAGGGTATATAGGATCACACGGCTAAATTTTTGGGAAAGCTCTACAGTTTTTTTTCCTTTCAGCTTGGGGTGGATCCCGGAAATGCGCCCCTTCAATGCCTGTACCGTCGCTCTATTTGCACGTTGCCAATCGGAGCAACCGATGCAAGCGAGTGCGATGTTGAATACTCTTCTCAGCAATCCGGCGAGTTTCGACCAAAAGCCGTACCTTCTACCGTACGTTAAGTTGACGGCATTCCATCTCTTTTTGAGATTAGACTGACAGTTGTTATCTATATATCTAGATGTTTTACTGTCTTTTAAAATATTAGTTATACAACTTTCCATAATGTTAATATTATAAATAGGTTGTTTCAATAAATGCAATAATATAAACATAACCTTATTGTTTTGTTAGTTATTAATCGTACGACATAAAACATTTGATTAGGGAATGTTGTAATACCATGCTCTTTGGGGCCTAGCTCATAATTGGTGAGGAATGGTATAGGAGGGATTATAGCCTAGTGCTTTTTGCAAAGGATCATGATGGAAAGTTTTTCAAGCTGCTGGAAACGGTGGTTATTCAATTTTTTTCCGGCCTTTCGTTCAACAGGGGGGTGGATTACTTATATTTCCGCAGACCTCAGGGAAACACACGTGAGGCTTAAGCTATACTGGCGTACGCGTAACTATGTGGGTACCCTATACGGAGGGACGCTCTACAGTGCCATTGATGGTATTCCAATGGTTTTGCTAATTAATTTGCTTGGAAAGGACTATATCGTATGGGATAAGTCTGCAGAGATACGCTTTATCAAACCTGGACGCGAGACTGTCACAGCTGTGATTCGCATTACCGAGGAAGAGACCCGTGAAATAAAGAGGATCGTTGCTGAAGAAGGAAGGGTTGAACGCGTCCATACGATCGAGTGGAAAGACTCTCAGGGAGATGTTGTCGCTGTTGTCAATCAGCTGATCCATATC